>NZ_JBDLLU010000006.1 GCF_039749495.1 Dehalogenimonas sp. THU2
CATAACATATATAGTGCGAACCTGTCTACATGGAGTACTTTTGACCTTGACCACCCTCTAATGGCCTTTGGATTATCCTCAAAGTATTTTTGGGAATATTTATGCTTCGGGCGGACACCTTAAACCGTGAATTGAATCAATGGCGCAGTTCCGAAATGATAAAGCTCAGTTGATCATTTAATCACTGGCCATTGGGAAAGTTCATTCGGGAAATGGCCCCTATTTTCGGTTGATGTAGCCGGCAGCAATTTTGAGATGGTCTGTACCAAATTACGCAACCCCCAACGCCGGGTAGCTGACGTCAACACTGTATTCTCGGGTCGACATTCTATGTGATCAACCAGATGGTTTAATACGGTCGATTCATCCCATTCCGGAGATATGTTTGATAATAAGTCTATCTTGTTATAGACCGTGATTCTCGGCTTGTCGGCAATATTTAGATCCCTCAAAATATTTTCAACCGTTTGACATTGCTCCACAGCATTCGGTGAGTTTATGTCAATCACATGAATTAGCATTGACGCCTCGGCCAGTTCTTCCAGTGTTGCATGAAAGGCGTTGACTATCGCCGGCGGCAGTTTTTTGATAAACCCCACGGTGTCAGTAATAAGCACTTGACGATTATCTTGCAGTGACAGACGCCGAGTCGTCGGATCCAGTGTGGCAAAGAGTTTGTCCTCGACTAAAACTTCAGCTTTCGTAAGAGCTTTCAGAAGGCTGCTTTTACCGCTGTTCGTATATCCAACAAGTGCTATGACCGGAATACCTTCGCGCTTGCGCCGGTCGCGGTAAAGATGACGTTGCCTGCTGACATCGGCCAGTTTTTCCTTTAACGCAACTATCTTCCTTTGCAAAAGCCGGCGATCGGTCTCCAGTTGCGATTCACCAGGACCTCGAGTGCCGATGCCTCCGCCTAATCTTTCCAAATGACTCCATTGCCCGGCTAATCTCGGTAGGATATATTGGTGTTGTGCCAACTCTACCTGTAATTTTCCTTCGCGAGTTTGGGCATGACGAGCGAAGATATCCAGGATAAGCGCCACGCGGTCAAGAATTTTAACTTTAAGAGCATCTTCCAAAGTCTTTTGCTGTAATGGAGTCAATTCATCATCAAAGACGGCTGTATCAAAACCACAATCGTCTTTGAGAGCGATCAATTCTTCCAGTTTACCCTTGCCGATGTAAGACGTTTTCTGAGGATGCGCCATGCGCTGTTGTAAACATCCGACCACGACACCACCGGCTGTCTTAACCAGTTGTTCCAGCTCATCCAGGGAATCCAGCGTAGACCAACCAGTGTTTTTTCGGACATTCTCCATGTCGACAGCTACTAATATGACCCGTTCAGGTTTCTTTGCGATTTCGATTAAAGATCTGGTGATTTTGGCGCTCCTGCAATTAATCTCTTCATTATAGCGATCTGAACTATTAAGCAAAAACTATATATTATGTATTTTCATTTTCCAATTTTCAGCGACTGTGCGGCTACTAGAGAATACTCTTAGACACCTATCAATTCGTATTGTAAAATATTACCAAGGTTTAGAAATTTTTTGGGCCTTTATGGTTTTGGAGAATACATGACAGCTTTGCACGGATTATTGCCGTTATTACAACAGGACTCGATATACCGGGAATGGTTAACGAATTTCAAATCTAGTGCCCCATTAAGTCGCATCTCAATTATCGAAGCGGCCCGACCATACTTTTTGAGTTGTCTATTCAATGAGTTAAAGCGCCCCGTCCTGGTCATCACATCCAAAGCAGAAAAGGCTAAAGATCTTTCAGAACAATTAACGTTATGGTTAAATGAGGAGCAGGTACTGCCCTACCCGCAACCGGAGCTTTTGCCGTATCAAAGAGCCGCAGTTGATCGAATCACTGAACTGGAAACTATCCGTGCATTAGCAACCATCGCGGGATGGCCGGTAAAACGCCCGGTGATAACGGTCATCGCCGTAGACGCTCTACTTCAAAAGCTACCGGTATCTAAAAGTTTCAATGACAATTGGGTCTCTATCACTACCGGTGCAGAACTACCGATGTTTGACCTAACGTCAACCCTGGAGGATCTTGGATACCGTTCCGAACACCTTGTTCAGAACCCAGGGACTTACTCCCGCCGCGGAGGTATAGTCGACATTTTTCCACCGACTGAAAATACCCCGTTACGATTGGAATATTTCGGCGATATTATCGAAAGTCTCCGCACCTTTGACCCCGTCTCTCAACGATCTCTGAAAACGCGGGAACACGTAGCCATCGGACCGGCTACATTATTGCCTGTTTGCGCGCAATTGCCCACCTTAGATCTTTCGGGCACCAACGACGTATTGCGTGCGGAACTTGTTGAAGAACTAGCGAAAATGCGACTTGGCGCTCGTCCGGAAATGGCTTCTTTTTGGGCGCCTTACGTTAACGAGGGCACTCTCCTTGACTATCTGCCCGAAAATACACTTATCCTCATCGACGAACCTGACGCTGTTGATCGGGAGGCCAAGTATTACCTTGAGGAGGCTGAGTGTCTCCGGATTGAAAAGACTATTGCTACTGACTTGCCGGCGAGTTATCCCGTTCCATACTTCGATTGGACGACACTCAGTGATCGGATCTCCCCGTTCCAGAGCATCAAACTATCTTCATGGGGTTCCGGAGTTGGTGATGCGGTCGAACTTCCGTTGACATCGGTTGCCAGCTACGCCGGTCGGTTACCCGTCTTATTAAATAAAATTAAAGAATTGAAGAATCAAGGAAAACGGCTCATCATCGCCAGTTATCAATCGGAGCGTTTGAGTGAACTATTATCTGAGGAGGGCACAAGTTTCTCGCTATCGGCTATTATCGATGCCCCGCCCGAAGAAGGGACAATCACGCTAGTTCATAGCCTTTTAGGTTCAGGTTGGGTACTAGGCGGTGAAACGCATTTATACACCGATCGCGAAATATTCGGATTCGTTAAAGAGCGTCGTCAATCTCGCCGGCGTTCCGCTCCCCATCGCCTGGCACTTCCAGAGCTTAAGCCCGGTGATTATGTAGTCCATATTGACCATGGCGTAGCGCGTTTTGCTGATACGGTGACAATGCAGGTCGGCGGCGCATCGAGGGAATACCTTTTACTAGAATACGCCGCAGACGACCGTCTCTATGTACCCACCGACCAGATTGATCGAATCAGCCGATACATAGGCGGCGAAGATGAAGCACCCATTCTAAACCGCATGGGTACTCAGGAATGGGCTCGTTACAAAGAACGTGCTAAAGAGGCGGCTGAAGAAACCGCATCGGAACTCATAGAACTCTATGCTGCCCGTCAGATCGTACCCGGTTACGCATTTTCTCACGACACATTATGGCAAAGGGAACTGGAAGGCTCATTTCCATACGTAGAGACCCCGGACCAAGCTCAAGCACTCATCGATGTCAAAGAGGATATGGAAAAACACCAACCCATGGATCGTCTGATTCTGGGCGATGTCGGCTATGGTAAAACTGAGGTAGCTCTGCGGGCAGCGTTCAAAGCTGTTATGGATGGAAAACAAGTAGCGGTGTTGGTGCCAACCACGGTGCTGGCGCAACAGCACTTCTCAACTTTCCGTAATCGTCTGGCTGCTTTTCCGGTAAAACTAGAAGTGTTGAGCCGTTTCCGTACCGAAAAAGAACAAAAGGTCATCCTATCATCGATCCAAGAAGGCAGCATCGACATTATCATCGGTACCCATCGATTGATACAACCTGATGTGAAGTTCAAAAAGTTGGGACTTCTAATTGTCGATGAGGAACAACGTTTCGGTGTCATGCACAAGGAGTTCATCAAACGCATCCGACAGGAAGTAGACGTACTTACCCTCTCCGCAACACCTATCCCCCGCACTTTGCACCTATCGTTGGTCGGTGTACGGGACATGAGCGTCATCGAAACACCCCCTGGGGAGCGTCTTCCGATAAAAACCTTCGTCGCTGCGTATGACGATCACCTGGTACGGGAGGCTATACTCAGGGAGCGCGAGCGGGGCGGCCAGGTTTTCTTTGTCCATAACCGTGTCCAAAGTATCTATTACATAGCCCAACGGCTCCAAAAACTCGTACCTGAGGCCAGTTTTATCATCGGTCACGGTCAGATGCCGGAGGGTGAACTTGAGGCGGCGATGACGCGTTTTGCCGCCGGTGAGGTGGATGTTTTAGTTTGCACCACCATTATCGAAAGTGGACTGGATGTACCTAATGCAAACACTCTAATCGTGAATCAAGCCGATCGTTTCGGTCTGACGCAGTTGTACCAATTACGCGGTCGCGTAGGCCGTGGGGCTAATTTGGCTTATGCCTCTTTTCTCTATGAGAAAGGCAAACGACTCACCGGTGATGCCGAGAAAAGGTTGCGCACGATCTTCGAAGCGGCGGAACTCGGAGCTGGCTATAGCATCGCCATGAAAGACCTTGAGATCAGAGGCGCCGGTACACTTCTTGGCACCAGGCAAAGCGGCCACATCAGCGCGGTGGGTTTTACCCTTTATACCCAACTACTTACTGAGGCTGTGATTGATCTTAAGGCTAAGAAATCAGGTCAAGAAGCAGCTATTCTGAAATCCAGCAAAATTCCACCCCCCACCATCGAGTTGCCACTAACCGCCTTCATCCCGGACGCCTATGTCGCCTCTCAAGCACGAAGGTTGGATCTGTATCAGCGATTAGCCCGCATTCAAGAAACTGAGGAACTTTTGGATTTTGAAAAAGAATTAATCGACCGATTTGGTTCATTACCCACAGAAGTTCAAAATCTCTTTTATATCATCCGCCTGCGTATGATGGGGCGAAAGGCGAGTATTAAGGCTATCGGCTTAGAGAATGGTCTCATAGCTTTGAGTTTTTTATCGGGAATTCACCCTGATATCAGGAAGATTTCACCTTTAAAGGAAGGTGTAAGGGTTTCGGCAAATAAAATATGGTTCGATTATCTACTACTTGGTAGCCGGTGGCGGGAAGTATTGGAGGAAACGATATGGTGGTTGGGAAGATTATAGATATCTGAGAAAACCTTAATCCGTCTTCTTCAAACAAAAAAGAGGGGGATAATCCCCCTTTTAGTTATTTAACCCTGGTGGTGGGCTCGGCAGGTTTCGAACCTGCGACCAAGCGGTTATGAGCCGCCCGCTCTAACCACTGAGCTACGAGCCCGGCGGCGTTATCGGAGAGTTAGAGGTATTGTTCATCCTCTGGTATATTATCTTCTTCTTCTAATACTTCTTTCTTCTTACGCTCAAACCGGCTTTCTTTCTTTTCTCCGGTAGGTTTTATCACCGCCGGATAATCGAATACCGGCTTGTCTTCTTCCCATGCTTCTGTTGTTGGATTCCACTTTAATCTATCTTGCCGAGCTTGTCTTTCGGCTTCCATCTTATTAAGCTCTTTTTGTGCCAAGTAGCGCTCTTTCTCCTGGGGATCAACACTTGTGGATTTAAGCGCCCAATTAGCGTAATCTTTTTCCGCAGTCTCTTTCATTCGCTGTTCGTCTTGTTCTTTTTCTTTCTTAACCACCTCTTCTTTTGCCCATTCTACCCACGCCTCAGGACCTTTTCCACACGCTTCTTGACGTTCTTCCCGCCAACGAGCAAGTGGATCTGGATCTTTTAATTTTTTGTCTTCAGCCTTGCGGGAAATTTCCCACATTTTTTCTGCATGTTTGTCTTGAGATTGTAGATAACTTCCAGCAGGTGTTGCCGTCACATGCGAAAAGGCAGAAATAATACGATCACATTCAACATTGCATGTTGGACAATGCGTAATGGCATCACTTTCACTGAAGGACCGGCGCAATTCAAACGTCTTTCTACACTCAGGACAAATATACTCATAAATAGGCATCTTACAAAAAACCCCCACTGATAGAAATCAACGTTAAAATTGTATCACTATTACAGGGTTTACGGCAACAGCGGGCGGAGCGATGAAGCTGAAGGTTTGACTTACACGATACACTTCTCCCTCACCCACCATATATAGGAGGATGTTACTCAGAAAAGCCCGGGTTGATATCACCCGATTTTCAGTCATTTTGTCGACGACGATATCGGAAAATATTCCAGTTAACCCGCCGGCTCGTCGGCACTGAAATCGTTGATCTTTATCTCAAAGGCCCCGCCACATAACCTTATTAACGACCTGCACATTTCGTTTTCACGTTTGATGGAGGTCGTCCGTGCTTTTGCTATGGATAGCTTCATCGCCTATAATTACTCCGTAATATCTTAAGAAAGAATGCCATGACATCACGACTGGACAACATTACTAGAGAGCGCCTGGAAAAACTTAGTCGTCTCAAGGAACAAGGTATTGATGCTTACCCCAATACTTTTCACCGCAGCCATTCTAATATCGAAGCGGTAAAACTTCTCGAAGAATCGGAGGTAGCCGGAACAGGCCTTCCGGAGGTAACTGTTGCAGGGAGACTTATATCTCGTCGTGATATGGGTAAAATAAGTTTCCTCGATATCCGCGATGGTGGTGGAAAAATCCAGTTCTTCTGCGGCAAGACCAACCTCGATGAACCCAGTTTGGGGATACTTGAGGCGCTGGATATTGGCGATTTTATTGGTGCGACTGGTGGACTAATGCGGACCCGTGCGGGTGAGCCTTCAGTCAACGTACGACAACTTCATATGCTGACAAAATCACTTCAACCACTGCCAGAAAAGTGGCATGGGCTCCAGGATACCGAAATAAGACATCGACAGCGATACATCGATCTCATTGCCAACCCGGAAGTGAAGGATACTTTCCGTACTCGATCCCGTATTATTTCCGGTATCCGCCGTTATCTCGATACGCATGACTTTCTGGAAGTTGAAACGCCGGTGCTTCAATCTCTCGCGTGCGGTGCAGCCGCACGGCCTTTTATCACTCATCACAATGCTCTGCAGCAGGATATGTATTTGCGCATTGCGTTGGAACTCCACTTAAAACGACTCATCGTCGGTGGATTTGATGGCGTGTATGAGATCGGGCGTATCTTTCGCAACGAAGGTATCTCTCACAAACATAACCCGGAATTTACGATGTTGGAGTGTTATAAAGCGTATGCCGATTACCGTGATATCATGGTTCTTGTTGAAGAGATGGTATCCGGCATCGTCAATGAACTTACGGGGACTTTCAAAGTCACACACGGTGATCGAACGCTCGATTTCACGCCGCCATGGCCACGTATAGATTTCCGCAGTATCCTTTTTGAAAAATCAGGTATCGATTTCTTGGCATACGCCGATATCGATTCGTTACGACAAAAAATGAGGATGATTGGAATGGACATTGACCCCAAGAAAGACAAGGGTAAACTCCTCGACGAACTCTTATCAACCTATGTCGAACCGAGCTTTGATCAGCCTTGTTTTTTGGTCGACTACCCAATTGAAATGTCTCCTTTAGCTAAAATGCGTCCTGATGAACCACGCATCGTCGAACGTTTTGAAGCCTTTGCCGGCGGCATGGAGATCGCTAATGCTTTTTCAGAACTCAATGATCCGATGGAACAAGAACGCAGGTTTGCCACGCAGTTGAAAAACACCAACTGCGCTCCACAGGTTGATGACACCGAGACTATTGACGAAGATTTCCTCACTGCCTTGGAATATGGTATGCCGCCGACCGGCGGTCTTGGCGTCGGCATTGATCGTCTTATCATGCTACTGACAGGTAATCATTCGATCCGTGAGGTCATTCTCTTCCCGACACTCAAGGAGAAGGAGTAATCGATGATTGACTTAAGACTTATCCGTGACAACCCTGATCTGGTTCACCGTGCCATGGCCAGTCGCCAGTCCCAGGCACCGATCGATGATATTTTAGAGACTGACCGTTTACGCCGCGACATCACCCAGGATTTAGATGAGCTTCGGCGCCAGCGTAAAGAACAAGCTAAAACTCGTCAGTCTGACCCTGAAGCCGGCCGGGCTCTACGAGATCAGATCAACACGGCCGAAGATACACTAAGAACACTGGATGAACAACTACAGGACTATTTGCTTCAGGTACCCAATATCCCGCAAGAGAGCACGCCTCTTGGTACTAGTGAAGAAGACAACATTATTCTCAGGTACTGCGGCGAGCTCAAGTCATTCGATTTTCAGGTTAAACCTCACTGGGAATTGGGTGAAAAACTGGGCATGATTGATTTCGAACGCGGAGTTCGCCTGTCCGGTACCCGGTTCTATGTCCTTAAAGAAAACGGCGCCCGGTTACAGCGCTCGCTCATCTCTCTTTTCCTGGATCTTCATACCCGTAAGCACGGGTATAAGGAGATGTATCTTCCGTTCATGGTAAAAAAAGAGTGCCTCTACGCCTCGGGCAACCTACCTAAATTTGCTGACAATCTCTACCGCGATGCCGTTGATGACCTGTGGCTGGTGCCTACCGCCGAAGTACCACTGACCAATCTACATCGTGACGAGATTCTTACGAACGACCAGTTACCCATTGACTATTGTGCGTACACCGCTTGTTTCCGCCGTGAAAAAATGAGCGCCGGTAAAGACACCCGAGGTATCAAGCGCGGCCACCAATTCGACAAAGTGGAACTATACAAATTTACCGAACCAGAAAAATCCAACGAAGAATTGGAGAAACTGCTGGACGATGCGGAGGATGTGGCGCGGGTTCTTGGTCTCCCCTACCGGATTAAGCAACTATGCACCGCTGACATCGGTTTTGCCTCATCCAAGAGCTATGACATCGAGATCTGGGCACCTGGTATCGCTGAATGGCTGGAAGTGAGTTCATGTTCGAACTGCCTGGATTTTCAGGCCCGTCGTGCTAATATCCGCTACCGCCGGTCTTCAGACGGTAAAGTCGACTACGTTCATACCCTTAACGGCTCCGGCCTGGCGTTGCCTCGGGTGCTCATCGCTGTTCTTGAGAATTACCAACAGGCCGATGGTTCTGTGATAGTACCTGACGCATTGCGTCAATACATGGGAGTAGATATTATTGAGGCGCGTTGAGCGCAACACTCCTGTATCATTTAACTTTTCCCGCGTTCGCGTTGATTTCGTTAGTCACCCGTGCTTATCATGCGATATAATTAGGTCATGATTACGAATCTTGATTCCTTCAAAAACGATATCAAATCCAGTATTCAAGCCCAATCGGAAGTTTTGAGGCACCTTGCGCTCAAGATACACGCTTCACCGGAACTCGGCTTTAAAGAGAAGAAAGCTGCTGAATGGCTTATTGATTACTTGAAGCAAAATGGGTTCGCCGTCGAACGGGGTATCGCGGATCTGGAGACAGCTTTTCGGGCGACTTATGGCACCGGTAAACCCGTTATAGCCTTGGTGGGAGAATATGACGCTCTCCCTGAAGTAGGCCATGCCTGCGGCCACAACCTCATAGGCACAGCCAGCGCCGGTGCAGCCGTAGCATCAAAGCAAATTATCGACAATTTTGGTGGCCAAATACAGTTTATAGGTACCCCTGCTGAGGAACTCTTCGGTGGTAAAATCGTCATGGTCCAGAATGGTGTTTTCAACGGATTAGATGCCGCATTGATGGTACACCCGGAATCGGGAGTGAGCACCGCTACCACCACCGCTTTGTCGTGTGTCACACTTTATGTAGAGTACTTCGGTAAGGAATCCCATGCCGCTTCTGATCCGGCAGAAGGCATCAATGCCCTCGACGCTATGGTAATCGCCTATTCCTCAGTAGCCTCCCTGCGGCAGCATATCAGGTCTTCAGCACGCGTCCACGGTGTCATCACCGACGGTGGTAAAGCTGCTAACGTTGTGCCCGGTCATTCCGCAGGGAATTTCCTGGTGAGAGCGACAGATCTGAATTACTTGGAAGAACTCAAGGAGCGGGTGCTTAATTGCTTTCGCGCCGGAGCACAGGCGACTGGAGCCAAGCTGGAATACCGCTGGGACTCAATGGCTTACCATCCTCTCAAAAATAACATGACTCTTGCGGAACTCTACACAGCCAATGTTGCGTCCTTAGGTCTGCAAATCCAAATCGAAGATAAAAGTCAGTCTTTCGGTAGCACCGACATGGGTAATGTCAGCCAAGTGACACCCAGCCTCCACGGGTTCATCGCCATCGCCCCTAAAGATGTTTTCGGGCATACAAAGGAGTTTGCCGCCGCTGCGGCCTCAGAAGCAGGACTTCAGGGTATGCTGAATGCCGCAGTGGCGCTCGGGATGACCGTTGCAGATCTTATAGTCGATAAAGATAAACTTCCGCTGGTTAAAGCTGAGTTCTTGAATAGCCCCTAATGATCAGACCCGTGGTCAATAACATCCGGTTCGAGGAATATTTCCACGTTTTCGTAACCTGTAAGGTCATTTCACGGATTGGACATTACAAGTAAATATGAATTTAGTTTGTGGAGTCGATGTCGGATCTGTCGGCACTAAAACTGTGGTGCTTTCAGCCGATTCACATGTCTTAGCCTCGGTTTATCTACCTACCGGCGGTGACCCGTTGCAGGCAGTCCGGCGGGTGCTGGCGGAGTTAACACAAGGTGTCACAGGTCATATCACCGGTATAGCCGTCACAGGAAGCGCGAGGGAACTGGTCGGCAAAACCATAGGCGCCGATATTATTAAGAACGAAATTACCTGTCAATCAATGGCGGCGGCGTATTTTTTGCCCGGCGTAAAAACCGTTATTGAGATCGGTGGACAGGACTCCAAGCTTATCATTCTGCAAGACGGGCTGGTCCGGGATTTCGCGATGAACACTGTCTGCGCCGCCGGTACCGGGTCTTTCTTGGAACACCAGTCCCGAAGACTAGGGCTGAAAATCTCCGACTTCGCTGCCCGGTCACTGGAAAGCCGCATACCTGTAAAAGTTACCGGACGATGTACCGTTTTCGCTGAGTCCGACATGATCCACTACCAGCAGACCGGCGCTTCTCTCGACGATATCATCTACGGATTATGCCTGGCTCTTGTCAGGAATTTTCTTGGTGATGCCGGCCGCGCGCGTATGATTGAGACGCCGATCATTTTCCAGGGCGGTGTAGCTCGAAATGCCGGCATGATCCGGGCTTTTGAGGAGATACTAGCCTCGCGACTGATCGTACCTCCATTGCCGGAATTCACCGGAGCGATAGGTGCTGCCTTGCTCTTACAGCGTGAATTGACGCATAATAATAGGCATTCGTCACGGTATACGACCCGGCAAGATTTCAGGGAAGACGAGGGAAGAGGATAATATGCGAATTGCCGTTGATGCTTCCGGCGGTGACTACGCTCCTTATGAGATCGTGAAGGGGGCCATCAAAGCCGCCCAGGAACTCAAGGACAAAGGGGTTGAGATCATCCTGGTGGGAAAGCGTCCGGTCTTGCATGTGCAGGCCGGGAAACATCTGAAAAAATTGAATATTTCCATAGTGCACGCTCCCCAAAACATAGATTTCCATGAACATCCAATGGAAGCGCTCAAGAATAAACCCAAGTCATCCATTGCCGTCGGCACCATGCTCGTCAAAGAAGGCCACGCTGATGCTTTTGTGTCTGCCGGTTCCACCGGAGCGGTGCTTTGCGCTGCTTACCTTCTTTTAGGCAAGATCGACGGCATCGAACGGCCAGCCCTTGGAAGCATCATCAAATTGGTGCCGCACGCTCCTTCGTTACTTCTAGACGCCGGAGCCAATTCCGACTGCAGGCCCCAACACCTTGTTGAATTCGCCAGATTGGGCAATATCTACGCCAAATATGTCATGGGGATTGAAACTCCCCGCATCAGCCTGATGAGCAATGGAAGCGAAGAAACAAAGGGTAACAAACTTATAGTGGAAACCCATCAACTCTTAAAAAAAATGCCGGGTATAAATTTTATCGGAAACGTCGAAGGACATGACCTGACGCGGGACACCGCCGACGTCATCGTCACCGACGGCTTTACCGGCAATATTCTTATCAAGGCTTTCGAGGGTTTAGGTGACTCCATAATCAAGATACGCCAGGTCGGCCAAGCTGTCTCCGCAGCTTCTCATTTAAGGGGAAGAGCGCTATTGGCCGATGTCGGTATCAGTCATATGGCTAAAGGTATGGATTTCCGCGAATATGGAGGCGCCTGCCTATTGGGTGTCAAGGGTACCATCATAGTGTCGCACGGGCGTTCCCGCGCCAAGGCTATGAAAAATGCCATTCTCACCGCAAAGCGGACCGTGGAGCAGCGCATTCCAGAACTTATTGCTGAGGAGGTAAAAGAAAATGTCAACTTCGTCACAATATGACGTCATTATCATCGGTGGTGGTCCAGCAGGATTGACCGCCGGGCTCTATACTTCGCGGGCTAAACTCAAAACGATACTCATCGAAGGTAGTGCCGTCGGAGGTCGCATGGCCGAGGCCTGGGAGATCGAAAACTACCCCGGGTTCACCGAATCGATCAACGGTTATGATCTGACACAGAAGATGTACGAGCAGGCAACCAAATTTGGCGTTGAACATGCCCAGAGCAGCGTCACCGCCATTATTAATGACGGCGCCAACAAGACAGTCACCACAACGTCCGGTGATTACGTCGCCCCTGCGATCATCATCGCCGGTGGTTCGGAGCGCCGGAAACTCGGTGTGCCGGGTGAGAAAGAACTGGCCGGCCGCGGTGTGTCTTTCTGCGCTACCTGTGACGGGCCGTTCTTTCGCGATAAAGTGGTAGCTGTCGTCGGCGGAGGTAATGGGGCTTTAAATGAGGCCACCCACATCAGCCATTTCGCCAGCAAGGTGTATATCATCCACCGCCGCGACACCTTACGCGCTACTCCCGTATTACAGGAAAAAACCAAGTCTGATCCCAAGATAGAATTCATATGGAATACCGATGTCGAAGCTATCGAGGGCGAAGATACCGTTGAACACCTGAAGCTCAAAAACATCAGAACCGGTGAAGAGTCTACCCTCCCGGTAGGTGGTGTGTTTATCGCCGTAGGCTTGGTACCGAATACAGATTACCTTAAGGGATTGGTGGAGATGGATTCGTCCGGGGCTGTCGTTACCAATGATAAGATGGAGACTAATGTCCCAGGCATCTATGCCGCAGGCGACGTGCGCGCCAATTCCGTTCGCCAGGTGGTCACCGCCGCTGGCGATGGTGCCACCGCAGCCATATACGCCCAAAAATACATCGCCGAGAAATAGGACCTAATGAAAATAGTTTTACTCAAGGATGTACCTAACATAGGTAAGATCGGCCAGATCAAGGATGTGCCGGACGGTTATGCGCGGAATTATCTGTTAAAGCTGGGTCTGGCGGCGGCCGCTACCAAGGAAGCCACCGCGCTCACCAAGTCAAAGATCGACTCCGACCAGAAGAAACTGGCTAAATTTGAAGCAGAACTTGGTGCAACCGCAAAAATGCTCGACGGTCTCACCGTTGCCGTCAAAGGGAAGACAGGTGCCGGAGAAAAACTCTACGGCTCTATCACTGCTGCCGATATCGCCGCGGCGGTGCGAAAGGTCACCGGTTATTCCTTGGATAAGCGTAAAATTGAGCTCCCTGAGCCTATCCGGTCGCTTGGCGTCTTTCCGGTCACCGTCCGGCTTTCGGCATCCCTGCTACCGGTGGTCAAGGTGAAAGTCACGGCACAAGGGGATTAACTGTATTGGTTGAAAACCGGTTGCCGCCGCACGACCTTGCTGCTGAAGAAGCTGTTAACGGCTCTTTGCTGATCGACGGTAAGGTCATCTACGACCTGGCTACTTTTCTCAAGCCCCTGGATTTCTACTCAGAATCCGGCCGATACATCTATGAAGCGGCGTTGACTCTTTTCCAGCGTGGTGGTGCCATTAACCAGGTGACCGTGGCTCAGGAACTAGAGCGCCAACAGCGGCTGGAGCGCGCCGGCGGGGCGGCCTATCTCTCTCACCTCATGAGTGTGGTCCCGACTTCTCTCGATGCGGAACACTATGCCCGCATTGTCTATAACCTGTCGGTCTCCCGCCTGCTCATTACCGCCGGTACCCAGATCACCAATCTAGGCTACAAGGCGGACCCTGATCCCGGCGCTTCCATCTCCCTTGCCGAAAATATGCTTTTCAACCTGCGTAATGACCGGTCTAACCTGGATTTTGTTCATATCAAGAATATCCTGGACAAGTATCTGGAACCGGCGCCAGCCCGGGAACAATTGGAGAGTGTGCCTACGGGTTTCTATGGATTGAACGATTATATCGGCGGCATGAAACGCGGTGATCTCCTCATCGTGGCCGGACGTCCCAGCATGGGGAAGACTTCATTAGGGCTTAATATCGCGCGCAACGCCGCAGTTGACCATCATGCCTGTGTTGGCATGTTCAGTTTGGAAATGTCATCCGAATCCCTTGTACAGCGATTACTCTCTTCTGAGGCTGGCATCAACACCCGTTTCTTCCAGCCCGGGTTGTCCACTCCCGATGATGAGAACCGCATCATGCATGCCATTGGCAACCTGTCCGAAGCGCCCATTTATATCGACGACAGCCCACAACTGAGAGTATCGGAACTAAGAGCTAAACTCCGGCGGCTGGACTTTGAGCACAAGCTTGATCTGGTCATCGTAGATTACCTGCAACTCTTGCAGGGTGATTCCAGCGGTGGCAAGGAAAACCGTGTGCAAGAGATCAGTTATATTTCCCGCTCCCTCAAGAGTATCGCCCGTGAGATCAACGTACCGGTCATCGCCTTGTCCCAGCTTTCCCGGGCTGTAGAATGGCGTTCGTCGCATGTACCCCAGCTTTCCGACCTCCGTGAGAGCGGTTCCATCGAGCAGGACGCCGACATCGTGATTTTCATCTACAGGGAAGAAGTCTATTTCAAGGAAGAGGAATGGGCGGCCCAGTTCCCGGATAAGGAGTACCCGCGGGAGATTGCCGACATCATTATCGCTAAACATCGCAACGGCGCCACCGGCACCATCAAGGTCCGCTTCCGCCATGCGTTGACCAAATTCGAGAATCTACAGAGCATAGCTGAGATCGCGTAACCATGAAGCATTTCAGCGGTTTCCCGGAACGGTTCGAATTCACCGCGGTGCCCCGCCCGTTTTTATCTCAGGCTTTACCCCTGATCGACGATCTGGATGAACTTAAAGCACTGCTGGTATTTTTCAAACTTCTTTATCAGAAAAAAGGCTTCCCGGTTTATGTAACTGCCGCCGAGATCGCTGCCGAAGGTCCCCCGGATACCGATCGTGAGAATATCGAGCGATCTTTAAAGATGGCGGCTGACCATGCCATCATCATCGCACTTCAAACTACTAACGGCGGAAGGCTGTACTTTTTGAACGACGAGCGCAACCGCCAGGCGCTCAGAAAAATGGAATTCGGTGAACTCGAACTGCCAGGGATCAAAACTAGTCCGGCGACCGTGATCCAACCGCCGGAATTACCTGATGTTTTCAGTCTTTACGAACAAAATATCGGTTTGATCACCCCCCTCATCGCCGATGAATTGAAAGAAGCCCTTCGCCTTTACCCCGAGGTATGGCTTAAAGAAGCTATTGGCGAGGCCGCTAGGCTGAACAAGCATAACTGGCGTTACATCAGCAAAATATTGGATAATTGGGCAACTCAGGGTAGGAACGATGGAACACATCAGCGAGATATTGATAAAGGCCGCCCGGACAAGTACGTCAAAGGCCAATACGGACGTTTCGTCCAGCGATAAAGCCACAACCACGCCGTCGAAACCGGAATGTTCGCTATGCCGCGGCGCCCGTTTCGTCCATGCCCGCACGCCAGAAGGGACGACGGACTACACCCGTACCCTACCTTGCCGTTGTGTGGATATCACCTCCGACAAGGATAGACTCAAGCGCTTGATAGATTACTCCCAATTGGGCACTCTCCGGTCACTCACCTTCGACAACCTTTTACAGGAAGGCCGCCACGGTTCGGCGCAACACCAAACCGTATTCAAGGCAGCTTATAAGGCAGCTTTTACCTTTGCCGCCGATCCGTTGGGGTTTCTGGTTTTTACCGGCCCGTCCGGCTCCGGTAAGACCCACCTCGCGGCGGCCATCACCAACAAACGTATTGAGACCGGCCATGCCGTGCTTTATCGCTCGGCGCCAGATTTAATGGATGACCTTCGCGCCGGCTTCTCCACAGGTGCCGAATCCCCTTATGCCGATACCTTTGAGCAGATCAAGAATACACCCCTTTTAGTTCTGGACGATCTTGGCATCCAGTCGGATACCGCCTGGGCACGGGAAAAACTGGATCAGTTGATCACATACCGCTTCAAGCAAGAATTACCGACGGTACTCGTAACCGCGGCGCCGCTAGAAGCGCTGGATGAGCGTCTGCGAAACCGCATCGCCGACCCGCGGTTGGCGACAGTGGTACGACTGGCTGGTCAGGACGTCGGCGGCTGTGAATGGCCTGAAAGGTTGGCGCTCCAGAAACGCATGACCTTTTCCAGCTTCGATAGCGACCGTCTCAATCTGCCCCCTGAGGAAAGAGAGAATCTCTCACGCGCCTACCAGGTTGCGCATGATTTCGCGCGTTCACCGGAAGGCTGGCTCATTCTACAGGGGGTTACGGGTTGCGGCAAGACTCATCTGGCATCATCCATCATCAATTTCCGTTATCAGGCAGGACTACCGGCGCTCTTCGTGGTGGTGCCGGAGTTTCTGGACCATCTTCGTTCCACTTTTTCTCCAGACAGCAAAATTTCTTATGATGAGATGTTCGACAGAGTTAAAACCACGCCCTTTCTGGTGCTTGACGACTTCGGTGAACAGGCCTCAACACCTTGGGCCCACGAAAAACTGTATCAGGTGATTAGTTATCGCTACAACGCCCAATTGCCTACGGTGGTCACCACCCGTGCTTCTCTTGACGAGATAGAACCAGCTATCAGTTCTCGTTTCATTGACCACCAGTTCAGCATGGTCTTCAACGTCACCGCCCCGGACTACCGCGGTGATGCCAGCCATAATAAATCCCGCCGCACTCGAACGCCTCGTTCGCCCTATAAAAAATAAAGGCACTGTTCCGGTCTTTCATCGGTAATGGTAGTCGAATCCGGGCACTTGCGTCCGCTGCCTATAATCTCCTACAATTGAGACCGTTAGGGAGATACGGCCGAAATGCTTAATCACCCCGTGCTGGTTTTGAACCAGAACTACGAACCGATCCATATCTGCCAGGTCAGGCGCGCCATACTATTGGTCTATCAAGGCAAAGCCGAAATGCTGGAGGATGGGCTCGGCATGGTACATACCGTGCAAATTTCGGTACCGATGCCCTCGGTCATCCGCCTGCAACACCAGGTCAAACGCCATCGACCCGTACACAAACTTACCCGCATCGGCATTTTTCAACGTGACGATTTCACCTGCCAGTACTGCGGCAAGAGAACCCAACCGCTCACGATAGATCATATCATGCCGCGTTTTCAAGGCGGCGGTCATTCATGGGACAACCTTGTCGCGGCTTGTATGCCCTGCAACCGTCATAAAGCCGGGCGGACACCGGAACAGGCGAATATGAAATTGCTGAAAAAAGCCGGTCTGCCGGAAGGGCGGGTGACGGTGATCAGTTCCCACCGGTTTGAAGAACGGCTGCCTTTATGGCGCAAATATCTGCCTAGCGGTTGCTAATTTCCGCCCCGGGTACGGCGATCTGTTTTATCGCCTGCGACGACGGCGGCGACTCTTGGGGGGGCCTGGTTGGTCGGCGGCAGGTACACCTTCCGTGGTTTCTTCTTCATCAAGGACGGGAAGTGGATCGACTTTTACTTCCAAAGGCTGAACGGGGCGGCGGCTGATTGGCGCGGCTTCTGTCTGACAGCCGCCACGGGCACCGGCGCAGGTTGCCCTCTCCGCGTTCATCTCCCGATAGATTTCATATTCATGCCCCAGGCAACATAGCAATCGCCCGCACACCCCGGATATTTTCAGAGGATTGAGCGGCAGATTCTGCTCTTTAGCCATTTTGATAGAAACCGGCGCGAATTCGGAGAGATAGCTGGCACAGCAAAACTCCCTGCCGCAACGTCCGAAACCACCAAGTAACTTGGCCTCGTCCCGCGGTCCGACTTGCCTTAGCTCCACTCGTACTCTCAGACGGCGGCCAAGTTCCCGCACTAACTCCCTGAAGTCTACCCGGCCTTCCGCACTAAAATAAACGGTCACGTGGGTTTCATCGAGGTTATATTCTGCCGCCAGGCATTTCATGGGCAGGTTCAATTTACCCACCAACTCGCGGCAATCGACAATAGCTTGAGACTCAGCTCGGCAGATATGATGTTTGTGTTCGATATCCTCATCCGTAGCCAGTCGCACTACAGGTTTCAAAGGGTTTTCCAATTGGTCCTCAGCCATTTCTTTGGGACCGCTTATAACCAAACCGACCTCAAGACCCCGTGTTGTCTCAGTGACAACCGATTGTCCGGGCGTCATTTCTAACCCGGCTACATCGAAACTATATGCTTTGCCCGCTTTTTTGAAGCGGATTTCAACAACATTAACCACTCTTTTTTAAACTCCCTCCGGGTAGCGGCATGCTAAGCATCAACACTTCCAGCGCCAGGCGTGCACTGGCGTTCTGCTCCAAGTGCTGTAGCGTTCCAGCCAGCGAACCGATAAGCGAGCGGATTTCGGTAATAGAGAGCCGCTCAGCCAAACCAGCCACCGGTATTTCGTAATCAGTATTTATGATTCCATCTGTTATGTCAAGTTTTTGCAGTAAAATATCCCTCGCCAGGAAAAGCCACTGTTCCAGAAGCCGGTATACTTCATCGCGTTTCTGACTGAAACGTTGCGCCAGTTTGGCGGCCAGATCGAACCGTCCGTCGTAACTGCCTTCAATTGCCTCAAAAAACCGGTCCAGATTATCGCGCCGTTCATCCAGTACCGACTCTTCTTTGGCTGCCATGATCGCCCAACCCGCTCGGCCCTGGGACAGGCGGGATAAGAGGTCAGCCCGGCTGGCGGTGAAACCGAGTTCATCCTCTAAGAAACGGCTGATTTCCGTTCGCGGCGCCGCGGCTAAGCGTAGTTTAACACAGCGGGATCTCACGGTTTCCGGAAGTTGGTTTTCTTTGGAGGTGGTCAGTACAAAAAGAACCTGAGGTGAAGGCTCTTCCAACGTTTTTAGAAGCGCGTTGGCAGCTCCGGTGGACAACTTCTCGGCGTCTTCGATGATGAATACGCGATACCTGCCTTCGTACGGGGGCATCGATGCGGCATGAGTGACGCCTCTGACCTGCTCAATCGATAGTTCCACCCTGCTCTTACCACTCTCATTGCCGGTATAGATGTTGATAATCTGAACATCCGAGTGTTGCCGCTCGGCGATGCGCCGGCAAGGTTCACATTCTTCACATGGTGCTCCATCGATCATCACCCCTATGCAGTTCAGAACTTGGGCCAGCTTTATCGCCAGAGTAGTTTTTCCGCTATTTTCAGGGGCGCTCAAAAGATAAGCATGTGACAAGGCGCCTGCCTTCAGGCTCCGTGCTAGATAAGTGACGACGTTATCCTGCCCTATAAGATGCCACCCTGAGCTCATCAGCCGATGTCGCACCGCAGCAGGTCTTCCAGTGTTTCGCGCCGCCGGATCATACGTGAACGTCCGTCTTTGACCATGATAACCGCCGGTCTTAAGGCGGCGTTATAGTTCGAAGCCATGGGCAGGCAATAGGCGCCGCAGACAGGCATGACTAAAATATCGCCGCTCTTCACATCGGGTAGTTTGATATCGGTAGCCAGGGTGTCGCCTGACTCACAGAAGCGCCCGGCGACAGTGTAAACTGTGTTGGCGAGATCAGACATCCGGTTGGCCAGAAACGGCTCGTATTCGGCGCCGTAGAGCGCCGGGCGGATATTGTCGGCCATACCGCCGTCAACGCAAGCATATTGCCGGATACCCGGTATATTTTTAATCGCGCCCAGTGTATACAGAGCTACAGCGGCGCGAGCAACCAAAGCACGTCCGGGCTCAATAGTTAAAACCGGAGGCATGATGTCCAAACGCCGGCATTCGCTGTTGAAATGATCGATAATGGCTTCGGCGTAGTCGGCGGGCGGCGGAGGGGCCTTGCCAGTAAGATACTGCACGGCGTAACCGCCACCGATATCCAGTTCCGTGGTGGAAAATCCATGGGACTTTTTCATGTCAGCCACAAACTCAAGTGTGGTCTTCAAAGCGTCAAGGAAAGGCTGAATCCCGAATATCTGCGAACCGATGTGATAGTGAAAACCGGCCAGGTCTAAATTCTTGGAAGTCATAGCCTGCGGTACTGCCGTCCCTGCCTCTGCGAGACTAAAACCGAATTTGGAATCTACGTTTCCGGTGGAGATCTTGGCGTGGGTGTGGGGATCGATACCAGGCCGGATGCGGAATAAAACCCGCATCCTGACTCCCCGCCCGGCAGCCACGGTGTCCAATCGTTCAAGTTCGTCGGTGTTATCGATCACCACCCGGCCTACGCGCCGCTCGACGGCCAGTTCCAATTCTGCGTCGGATTTATTGTTACCGTGAAAGTAAACGTCGCTCATGGGAAAGCCCGCCGCCCCGGCGATCTCCAGTTCTCCGCCGGAAACCACGTCAAGACCCAGTCCTTCTTCAGCGACGATTTTGACGATGGCCCGGTTGAGAAAAGCCTTACCGGCATAGACCACCCGGGTACCAGAACAACGGTCGCCGAACTCACGTTTGAACTCATGGCAGCGGGCGCGGAAGTCATCTTCAGCGAAGACATATAGCGGTGTGCCATATTCTTTGGCGAGATCGACCGCGTCGCAACCGCCGATAACCAGATGCCCGCGTGCATCGATAGTGGAACCCACCGGAAAAAAAGGAGGTGTTTCTTTCATGACGTCCATGATAGCAAGCAGGCGTCGGCTAGTCAAAGACCCACGGGGATATCCACACATCATTGGAAAAACGTTATTGCACCGCTGTCTATTATATGGCCTGTTCCCGAGCGATGTTACCTTTGATGCGCTCTGTTTCATCGATAAGTCCTCCGTGCGATTCTTTCCGATTGTTCAATCAAAAGGGCTATGCTAGAATGGCGAAGTTTTGAACAAATTATCGATTACCGCCTGCCACATCGGCTTCAGCCTTATTTCAGGCGTTGGACGCGTCCGGCTGGCCTTGATGGAAAGCTACTTCGGCGATCTGACGGCAGCCTGGAATGCGGGAACGACGGAATTATTGCGCTCTGGAATAGATAGCGGCACAGTCCACTCCATCGAATACTGGCGTCCCCGGATAGAACCGGAGCGTGAGTTGGAGAAAGCGGAAAAGTCCGGCGTACAGGTGTTGACCATCGCTGACCGGGCCTACCCTGCCCGACTTAAAGAGATCTATGATTACCCGCCGGTGCTCTACATTAAAGGTACATTACTTCAGGAAGACGAGCTTTCCCTGGCAGTGGTCGGCACCCGGAAACCCACGGTCTATGGCCGCCAGGTCACCGAAGAACTGGTGACCGAACTGTCCGGAAGCGGCATCACCATCGCCAGCGGCCTGGCACGCGGTATCGACACCATCGCTCACCACACCGCGCTAAAGAATGGCGGCCGTACGCTGGCGGTACTGGGTAGCGGCGTCAATGTCATTTACCCGGCGGAGAATGCCGCCCTGTCCCGCCGTATCGTTGAAAACGGCGCCCTTATCAGCGAGTGCCCTGTCGATGCCGGGCCGCGGGCTGAAAACTTTCCCCGCCGCAACCGCATCCTCTCCGGTCTGACATTGGGCACATTGGTGACCGAGGCCGGCGACGGCAGCGGTGCGCTTATCACCGCCGATAACGCCCTGGAACAGAACCGTGAGGTGTTCGCGGTGCCGGGCAGCATACTTTCGCCCCAAAGCAACGGTTCCAATCGTCTTATTCAACAGGGCGCCAAGCTGGTGCGCCGGGCTTCAGATATCATGGAAGAGCTTAATATTCATGCCGTGGTAGGTCAGCTTGAATTCAGGGAAATTCTGCCGGAAAATGATATGGAACGGCAGCTTCTGAAATTCCTGGCGCCGGAACCGGTGCATATAGACGATGTCTGCCGCGCATCCGGTTTGCCGACGTCTATGGTCAGCAGCACACTGGCGATGATGGAACTAAAAGGCATGGTCAAACAACTGGGCGGCATGAACTACGCTTTGTCGCGGCAGATAAAGGAGTGTAGAACAGCGGTCTGATATGGTGACAACAAAAAAACTCGTTATCGTGGAATCCCCGGCCAAGGCTAAAACCCTGGCTCGATTTTTGGGTTCCGGCTACACGCTGAAAGCGTCGCTCGGCCATGTGCGCGATTTGCCTAAAAGCAAACTTGGCGTGGATGTCGAACATGACTTCACCCCCCAGTATGTCAATATGCGCACCAAGGCCGCGGTGCTTAAAGAGCTGAGAGACGCGGTAAAAAATGCCTCTACTGTCTTCCTGGCGACGGATCCCGACCGCGAGGGTGAGGCCATAGCCTGGCACTTAATCGAAGCCGCCAAAGCTAAGGACGTTCCTTACCGCCGAGTTGTCTTCCACGAAATTACCAAAGAAGCCATCACTCAGGCCTTCAAATCGCCTCGTAATCTCGACATGAACCTGGTTAACGCTCAACAAGCTCGCCGTATCCTCGACCGATTGGTCGGTTACAAGCTATCCCCTCTGCTGTGGCAAAAGGTGCGTCGCGGGTTGTCTGCCGGAAGGGTGCAATCGGTAGCCTTGCGCATCATCGTAGATCGCGAGCGCGAAATCTGCGCATTCACGCCTGTAGAATACTGGTCGATCGAGGCTGAACTCAAAAAGAAACCGGTGTCCCCGGGATGCTTCAAAGTCCAGCTTATCGGCGCCGGCGAAAAAAAGAAGATAGCCATTTCCAACGCCGCATCCGCCGCCGACCTGGTGGCTGATCTGAAACCCGCGGAGTACGCCGTGGCCAAAGTGACCAGCAAGAGCTCGCCGAGACAGCCGGCGCCGCCATTCATTACCAGCACGCTGCAACAGGAAGCCTGGCGTAAGCTGCGATTTTCCGCCAAGCAGACCATGGCGATTGCACAGCAGTTGTACGAGGGACTAGGCGTAGGCCAAGAAGGCAATGTCGGTCTTATTACCTACATGCGCACAGATTCCACTCATGTAGCCCAATCCGCCATACTGGAAACGCGGGACTACATTTCCGAGCGCTACGGCGCCGACTATCTACCCAAGGCACCCCGTGTGTTCGCCAGCCAGGTCAAAGGTGCCCAGGAAGCCCATGAGGCCATCCGGCCTACCAGTACCCGCCGGGAACCAGCGGCCATCAAACAATACCTGGATTCCAACCAGTTCAAGCTTTACCAGCTCATCTGGCAGCGCATGGTGGCCAGCCAGATGGCCGCGGCGGTCTTCGACAATATGACCGTGGACATAGAAGCCAGGAAAACTTTGTCTAAAACCAAATACACGCTACGCGCTCAAAGTTCGGTTAGCGCGTTTCCCGGTTTCATGACCCTTTACACCGAGGGCAGGGATGATGATGACGAGCAAAAGACGCCTAAACTGCCTCCTCTCGCCGAGGGAGAATCCTTGACGCTGCTGGGTCTGGTCGAAGAAGAGCATTTCACCCAGCCGCCGCCGCGTTTCACGGAGGCCACGCTTATCAAGATGCTGGAACAATACGGCATCGGCCGCCCCAGTACTTACGCGCCGATCCTCTCGGTCGTGCAGGCGCGGGAATATGTGGAAAAGCTGAAAGGTGTCTTCAAGCCGACTGAACTGGGCATGACGGTGAGCGATCTCCTGGTGCAGCAGTTCCCAGATATTATCGATACCGGTTTCACCGCCCAGATGGAAAACCGGCTGGACAAGGTAGCGGACGAGGGTCTCGATTGGGTTAAAGTCGTGCGTGATTTTTATGTCCCGTTTGAAAAAGACCTTGCCTCCGCGGAAGAGCAATTAGATAAAGTTCCTTTGCCCGTCGAGCTATCTGAAGAGATTTGCCCCCAGTGCGGCCAAGAAAAACTGATCATCAAGGTCGGCCGTTACGGTAAGTATATGGAATGCCCGGCCTGCAGCTTCCGGCAGTCTTTCCGCATCCATACGGGTGTTCAATGTCCCGGCTGTCCGGAGAACGCCGAGATCATCGGCCGATTCTCAAAGAAAGGCAAGCTCTTTTACGGTTGCGCCGCCTTCCCCAAGCATAAATTTGCGGTCAATGCCCGTCCGCTGCCGGAACCGTGCCCCAAGTGCGGCGGTCTGGTTACCGAATACCGCGACGCGCAGAAGAAATGCGTCGATCCCAAATGCGATTATAAGGCGAAATTAGATCATGGCGACGGCGCCGCTGCCTGATAATTATTTCGACGGCTTCCTAGCCCACCTGGAAACGGAGCTTAATTTGTCTCCGCGCACGGTGCGCAATTACGTTAATGACATCCGGGGTAATCTGGAGCACGGCGCCCCGAAAGGGTTTTTTCAATACCTGGGGATTCACCGTATTCACTTTCCCGCCGGCGTGGACAAGTACGTCATCCGCAGCTACATGGCTTGGCTTCTGGAACAGGGCGTGGTCAAGAACAGCGTCGCCCGTAAACTGTCCGCTATACGGGCGTTATACCGATATCTTTTGCGCGAGGAGATGATCGCCGAAAGTCCGATGCCCGTTGCCCGCAAGCATGGCGGAAGGCTTTCGGCGTTTTCTCTCAAACTCGACAAACGATTGCCGTCATTCCTGACCACCGATGAAATAGAACGACTGCTTAGCGCACCGGATCAAATAACGCCTCAAGGCCTCCGCGACCGGGCGATCATGGAACTGATCTACGCTGCCGGTCTGCGCATCAGCGAACTGACAAGCCTTCAGCTTGAGCAGGTCGACCTCTACAGCCGGGAACTGCGGGTCTGGGGTAAAGGTTCCAAAGAACGCCTGGCCCTGATCGGTCAACCGGCCGCGATGGCGATCAAGACCTACCTCAAGAGAGGACGTCCGGAACTGATGAAGGATAAAAAGCCTAATTCAGCCCTGTTCGTGAATTATCAGGGCACCCGCCTGACCGCTCGTTGGATACAGGAACTGGTACTAAAATACGCCCGTCAGGCAGGAATCCGGCAGGAGGTGCACCCTCACCTCTTGCGCCATTCTTTTGCCACCCATTTACTGGACGGCGGGGCGGACCTGCGGGTCGTCCAGGAGCTCCTGGGTCATGCCAGTCTTTCCACCACCCAGATCTACACCCATGTCAGCCGCAATCAGGCCCGGAAAGTTTACCTGGCATCTCATCCGCTGGCACATGAAGAGAGAGAATGATGATCGACTATATAGCCAGACTTAACCTACTCAGAAACAAGTTCCCAGAATTAGGTATCGACGGCATACTGGTAGCGCAGCCGGAGAATCGCCGGTATCTTTCCGGTTTTGACGGTTCCTCCGGCTATGTCCTGGTTACCGCGGATGTAGCGGTGCTGGCTACCGATTTCCGCTACGTCGAACAAGCTGAGATCCAGGCGGAAAACTATAAGGTCACCCGCATCGATGGCCCGGTCAAGGAGTGGTTCCCCGGCCTGTTAAGAGAGTTCAATCTCAAGCGCCTGGGACTGGAGGCCGGGTTTGTCACAATAGCCGACCATGACGGTTTCCAAGCGGCGATCTCCGAGGCCGGGCTGATCATCGACCTTGTACCGGTCGAAGACGTTGTTGAGGCGCTGCGCATGGTCAAAAATGAAACTGAGATCAGATCGATAGAAGCCGCGGCGAGCTTGACCGATAGGGCGCTTTTCCATGTAATGGAACATTTCATCAAACCGGGTATGACTGAAAGCAAGGTCGCCTGGGAACTGGAGAAGTATATCAGGGAGGCCGGCGGAGAACTGGCTTTCCCGACGATCGTTGCCGGAGGACCGGCTTCAGCCCGGCCACACTCTCAACCCTCCGACCGCCCGCTCCGGGATAACGAGCCGATAGTGATCGATATGGGCGCCAAACTGGACGGTTATTGCGCCGACCTCACCCGGACGTTCTGGCTCGGGTTGGATCAAAGCGACAGGTTTCGGCCGCTGTACGATATCGTGCTGCGGGCGCAACAAACCGCCATCGAGGGTATCGTTGCCGGCATGACCGGCGTCGAAGCCGATAAACTCGCCCGCGATGTTATCGTCGAGGCTGGTTACGGCGAAGCCTTCGGACACAGCCTGGGACACGGCATCGGGTTGGAGGTTCATGAACTGCCCCGCCTCAGCGCCCGCGCCCCGGGCCCTCTCACCGAGGGCATGGTCTTTACCATCGAACCCGGGATCTACATTCCGGGCTGGGGCGGCATCCGTATCGAGGACGACGCAGTGCTGGAATATGATAAAATCAGGTTGCTGACGGCATTCCCAAAATAGAAAGGCCTGTAATTGATCAAAGTCGATCTGCACGTTCATACGTTTTATTCCCCCGACGCTAACACCACTTTTGAACAACTGACGGTACGGTGCCAGGAACTAGGCCTGGGAGCAATAGCCATCGCCGACCACGGTACCACTGAAGGGGCACTGGAATTCCTTAAGACATCACCGCCATTCCAGGTTATCGTCGCCGAAGAAATATTGACGCCTCACGGTGAGATCATGGGCATGTTCCTGAAAGAGACCATTCCGTCCGGATCTTCCGTCGAGGACACCATCAAAGCCATCCGGGAGCAGGACGGCCTGGTCTGCGTGCCTCACCCGTTCGACCCGGTCAGAAGTTCGGCCCTGGACAGCCACACACTCAAGAAACTAGCCGATCAGAACCAGGTAGATATACTTGAAGTTTTGAACGCCCGCTATGTTTTCCAATCCAGCATCGACCAGGCTAAAAAGTTCGCTGACAGTCACAACCTGCTCCGCAGCGCCGGCAGCGACTCGCACAGCGCGGAGGAACTGGGCAGCGTCTACCTGGAGATGGAACCGTTCACCACCAAGGCTGAGTTTCTCCAGTCTTTAAGCCATGCCGTTATTTGCGGGAAGAACCGGAGTCCCCTGGTTCACCTCGGCACCGTCGCCCGGAAGATTAAAAAGAAGCTGGCCGGTCCCTAGATGTACTCTATCGGCTGGTTTTCAACCGCTAAGGGTCAGGGTTCGCGCAACTTGCTGACCGCCGTTCAGGAGAGCATCGCCCGCGGCGATATCGATGCCCGGATAGAGTTTATCTTCCTGAGCCGGGAGCCGGGTGAATCGGTGGAAACAGATAAATTTATCGAACTGGCAGGCTCTTACGGCATCCCTGTCATCCCTTATTCTTATCAGCGTTATCGCAAAGAGCGGGGGCTTTCCGGCGCGCAGAGTGATACCCTTCCCGACTGGCGGCTGGATTACGATCGGGAAGTGATGAAACGGTTAGAACAGTACTCCAAGCCTGACCTGTGCGTCTTAGCCGGCTATATGCTCATCGTAGGGCCGGAGATGTGTACCCGTTACACCATGATCAACCTGCACCCTGCCGCGCCTGACGGACCTGCCGGTACCTGGCAAGAGGTCATCTGGCAACTCATCGACGAAAGAGCGGAATCTTCCGGAGTGATGATCCACCTGGTGACGCCGGAACTGGACAAAGGCCCGGTGGTCAGTTACTGCCGTTTCCCCATCCGGGGGAAGGCGTTCGACGAGCTATGGCGGGAGATCGACGACCTCGATTCCAATGCCATCAAGGCCCGTGAGGGCGACCAGAACCGGCTTTTCCAGATGATCAGGCGCCACGGCGCCGTTCGAGAGCTACCGTTGATCGTCAGCACGGTCAAGGCGTTCAGCGAAGGCCGGATCAAGGTCGAAGACGGCAATATCATCGATAGTCAAGGTAAACCCATCAACGGCTATGACCTGAGCGGGGAAATCGATCGTATGGTCGAGACCGGTCTCAATGCCACTTTATGATGTCATCGGTCTGGGGGTTCTGCGCTCGGACCATATCTATTCTATCGATACCATCCCTGCCAGCGGCGAGCACCTGATTTGCCCGGCCAATGTCACCTCCGGCGGTAGTGCCGCCAATACCATCTTCGGCCTGAGTAAACTCGGTTTAAAATGCGGTCTTATCGGGGCGGTGGGTGACGACCCGGCCGGTCGAACACTAGTCACGGAACTTATAGCCGCCGGTATCGACACCGGTCACGTCGCTTCCATCCCCAATGCACAGACAGACAGCGCTATCGTGATGCTCGGCGCCGACGGAGGCCGGGTGAGTTATTTATGCTACGATGCCGGTAAATCACTACGCGTCAATGAAGCCGCAATCGAAACGCTGAACCAGGCTGCCGCCATACATATCGGCGGGCTGGCCGGCCCGGAACAATTGAAAGCGATATCGGCGGCCGTGACCGGGTTGAACCCCGACATTACAATCAGCCTGTCCATCAGCGACAGCGAGGCCGTCCTGGGGATCAAGGCGTTCGAGGCAGTCATCGCCCGGGCTGCCGTGGTATTTGCCAGCCGGACCGCCATCGAAAAGCTCACTAGGAAGAACTACCATCGCGGTGGGGAGATGTGCCGCCGTCTGGGCGCCAAAGCCACGGTCGTCTTTCTAACCTGTGGCGAGGAGATCCGGAAGATACGGAAGAAGGGCAAAGCCGCCAGCGTCACTACCTACATCCGGAATCACGAGTACGAGTGCACTATCGAGTCCGCCATCCGCAAGTGGCCTAACATCATCGAGACTACGGGCGCGCAGGACGCCTTCGCCGCCGGGTTCCTGTACGGACTGCTCAAAGACAGGGCCATCGATGAATGCGGGTTCTTAGGCGATATACTAGCCCAGGCGTGCCTAAAAACACCCGGCGCCAGGGATTCACTCCCTGACGCCGGTGAGGTTTCCAAGAGGTACTTCCAGATCCACCGGGAAGAGCTTAGCTTTTAGCCGGTTTCTCCTCGGGCTTTTTCAGGATGTCGTCGATAAGGCCGTATTCCTTGGCCTGAACCGGGTTGAGATAATAATCCCGGTCGGTATCATGGATGATCTTTTCCAACGTTTGACCGGTCCGGTTGGCCAGGATGTCCCGGATGATGTCCTGCAGGCGGGTGATCTCCTTAGCCTGGATGACGATATCGGAGGCCTGTCCGCGGGCGCCGCCGATGGCTTGGTGCATGTGGATGGTGGAGTTGGGCAGCGCGAAGCGTTTGCCCTTGGCGCCGGCGCACAGCAGTACGGTAGCCATGCTGGCGGCCATGCCGACGCAGATGGTGGATACCGCCGGGCGGATGAGCTGCATGGTGTCGTAGATTGCCAGACCGGCCGAGATAACGCCGCCTGGGGAATGGATATACAGGCTGATGTCCTTATCTGGATCTTCCCGGTCAAGGAACAGCAATTGGGCGATGATGATATTGGCCACCTGGTCGTTGATCTCGGTGCCCAGGAAGATGATGCGCTCCTTGAGCAGCAGAGAGTAGATATCGAAGGCTCTCTCGCCGCGGGAGCTGCTCTCGATAACCATCGGGATGATGTTAGACGGGTTCATGGTCATTAGTCTTTAGCCTCCTCTGTGATTTCTTCGTTGGTCTTTTCATCAGCGGTTGCCGGAGCGGTCTCCCCGCCCTTGCCCGCCGCGATATCCTTCAGGCGTTCGATGGTTTTCCGCGACAGGAGTATCTGGGCGATCTCTTCCCGCGCTTCCGGCTTCTCGAAATAAGGCCGCTGCTCGTCTCTCTTGTCTTCCGGAATAGTAGCCATCATCCGCTCGACATCGGCGTCGATATCCTCGTCGGAGACCTCAAGGTTTTCTGCGGTAGCCAGCTTTCCCAGTATCAGGGAACGGCGAACCCGATCCTCAGCCCTGGGCCGCAGTTGCCTGGCCAGGTCTTCCGGATTGATGCGCCCTAAAAGCTCCTCGTACTCGGCCTGGGAGCTGACCTGCTGCTGCCAGCGGTCGAGCTGCTGGTTGACCAGCCGCTCATATTCCATGTCCACCAGGTTGGGCGGAAATTCCGCTTTGCTGATATGGACCAGTTCGTCGACGAGACCGGCTTCATAGGTCTCCGCGGCTGAGTTCTCAAGACGCTTGCGGTAGTTATCCCGCATCCGGTTTTTAAGTTCATCGAAGCTGGTCATATCGACGTCGAGCGATTTGGCGAAATCATCGTCTTCCGGCGGCAGTTTTTCTTCCTTGATCTCGATGATCTTAACTTTGAAAAGGGGTTCTTTGCCCCCCAGTTCCACTTTGGCGAAATCATCGGGATATTTCAATTGAAATTCTTTGGTGTCGTCGCGGCTCAAGCCGAAAATCGCCTGGGAGAAGCCCGGGGCCGGATACTTGGACTCTTCGCTGACGCCGAACTGAGCGCCCTTCTGGTTGATGAAAGGGGCGCCGTCGATGGTGCTCTCCAGGTCCATCACTACCAGATCACCTTCCTGAGCGGGCCGGTCGACGGGTTCCCAGGTGGCTTTCTCATGCCGGAGCTGCTTGATCATGCCGTCGACGACTTCTTCTTTAACTTCGACGGGTTCCGGCGCCATCCTGATGCTCTTGTAGTCGCCAAGCTCGACGTTGGGCGGCAGCGGGATCTTGGCTTTGAAGATCAGGGGTTCGTTCTGCACCACTTCCACGCCGGGCGTGCCGAAGGCCTTAATATCCTGCTCCTTGATGGCGTCGGCGCAGGCTTTGGGCAGTACCTCATCGAGGGATTCCTCGATAAGACGGTCTTTACCCAGGTAGCGCTCCAGGATCGGGCGGGGGGTTTTACCCTTGCGGAAGCCGGGCACTTCGGTGCGCTTGACCAGCCTCTGGTAAGCGTTCTCCAGGGCTGTCTGCATGTCGGCGCTGTCCATTTCGATGGTCAGCAGCGCTTCGCAGGCCTCGATCTTCTTGTCGGTTACTTTCATCAAATCCTCTACTATTTATTATAGACTACTGCGGTAACTTCAACGAAATATGCACCTGGTCGGTCTGCGCGGCGGTGACCTCCGACGGCGAACCGAACATCGGGTCCACCCCCGCCTGGTTCTTGGGGAAGGCGATGACTTCACGTATGGTCGGCTCCCCGGCCAGAATGGCCACCACCCGGTCGATACCCGGCGCCACCCCGCCATGCGGCGGCGCCCCGTACTCGAAGGCGTCCAGAAGCTGGCCGAAAAGGCTCTGGATACGTTCCTCATTATGGCCGAGCAGGCGGAATACCTGCCGCTGCAATTCCGGCTGATGGATGCGGATGCTGCCGCCGGCGATCTCATAGCCATTGAGAACCAGATCGTAATGACGGCCGTGCACCTTGCCGGGATCCGTCTCCAGGAGCGGCATGTCCTCAGCGCGAGGAGCGGTGAAGGGATGATGCGTCGGCTGCCAGCGGTTGTCTTCGTCGTTCCAGGTGAAAAGGGGGAAATCCACCACGAAGGCGAAAGCCAGTTCATCCGGATCCGCCAGATTCAGCCGGCACCCGAGTTCATTACGCAACCCGCCCAGCACCCCGTTGGAACGTTCCCGGTCCCCGGCGACGATGAGCAGCAGGTCTCCGGCACGGGCGCCGGCACGGCGGGCCATGTCCCTGATCTGATCGATGGTAAGGTACTTGGCGGCCACCGAACGGACCTTGTCCATTTCCAACGTATCGATATCGCCCGGCTCTGAACCCAACGCGATGGGTACCAGCCCCGCGGCGCCGAGTTGCTTGGCCAGATTGATCAGGTCATCCACCTGGTTCTTGTTGTAGCCGCCGCAGCCCGGCGCGGCGATGGCCTTGACCACGCCACCTTTGGCGACGGTGCCGGAGAAGACCCCGAAACCGGTCACGGCGGCGATATCGGTCAGGTCCGCCAGTTCCATGCCGAAGCGCAGGTCAGGCTTGTCGCAACCGTAACGCTCCATGATGTCGTTAAAGCTCAGGCGGGGGAACGGTTTGCGGAACTTTTTATGCGGCGTCACCGCCTCGGCCAGGCTGGAAAACAGCCCTTCCAGCAACTCCATCATGTCTTCTTCGTCGACGAAGCTCATTTCAAGGTCAAGCTGGGTGAATTCCGGCTGGCGGTCGGCCCGGAGGTCCTCGTCACGGAAGCAGCGGGCGATCTGGTAATATTTTTCTATGCCGGCCACCATCAGCAACTGTTTCAACTGTTGCGGGGACTGGGCCAGTGCGTAAAACTTGCCGGGATACAGGCGGCTGGGCACCAGGTAGTCCCGCGCGCCCTCCGGGGTGCTTTTAAGCAGAATCGGCGTTTCTATCTCCAGGAAGCCCCGGTCGTCCAGGTAGCGGCGCATGAAGCGGATGACGTTGTGCCGCAGTATCATATTGTTCAGCATCCGGGGACGCCGCAGGTCCAGATAGCGATATTTCAGCCGCAGAGACTCATCGACATCCACGTCTTCGTTGACGTAGAAGGGAGGTGTCCGGGACTCGTTCAGTATCTCGACGGACTCAGCGGCGACTTCCACCATGCCGGTCGGCATTTTTAAATTCTCGGTACCCGCCGGCCGCCGTGTCACGATGCCGGTGACCTTAACCACGAACTCAGAGCGGAAAGACTCCGCGATATGATGAGCTTCTTTGGCCGACTCCGGGTTGAAGACGACCTGGACCAGGCCGGCGCGATCCCTAAGGTCGATAAAAATCAGATTGCCATGATCGCGGCGCCGGTGTACCCAACCGGCCAGGGTCACTTTTTGGCCTACGTTCGCGTCGGTGAGTTCGCCGCACTGGTGGTCTTTAAGCAAGGTTACTCCTTAGATGAAAGGATACAAGGAATGATTATATCCGATGGTAAACGGCAGTTCAAACATTGGAACATCGTCAAATGAGAAATCTGAAATAATATCTGATTAAAAAATTGTCCAATCATTAAACGGGGGGAGCGGACCAATATTACAAATACTACCAACTCCAATACTACCAATGGGGGATGTTGAAAGATTAGCGATACGTAGAGGTATTGGTGAATATCTTTTTGATTCGTTTTCCAAAGTGCAGAAACGAACCTATTATTGGTTAGCTGTCAGTCATCAGTCGCCAGTTTTCAGCTTTTCCTGCACGTAAAGGTTTCGGTGGTTCAATGTGATCTTCATTATTAGAATCCCCGGTGATTCTTCACGAAACCAGTTGCCGGATGTTGCGAACAAGCAAAGGGAAGTCTGGTTTCTGACGGGGCGAACATATGATAACACACGGTCACTCGTGAGCTGTCAATGGGATATTGGCGGGTTTTGGAAATATTTATTTAGTTGTCAGCTATCAGGTTTCAGTTGTTGAGGCGGAGGGGTGGGGGGACGGGGTTTCCGGAGAGGTGTGCGTGCGTCATGCGATGTGATGGAGCATTGAGATCGTTTCGCCGGAGGCTCACGATGACGGTTTGTATAGGATCCGTTGGGGCGGGCGAGACCGGGTTACGAAGCGAAGGAGACGAAATCCCTCCTAATCTCCCTTTGCGAAAGGGAGAGACGCGATTGGGTGGCGTTCATCAGGATTTATTTTAAGATAAAATGCGGGTTGGCATTTGACCTGTTTGCTCCGGTGCCGGATAATACGAAAATCACCAACAGGAACGAGGTTCTTTTATGGATGGCGACAGGTTACTGGAGATCAAGGGTCTAAAGGTAGAGATCGAAGGCAAGGAGATACTGCACGGGATCGACCTCAGCATCCGGGCCGGTGAAACACATGTCATCTACGGTCCCAACGGCAGCGGCAAGACCACGCTCTTGATGACCCTCATGGGTTTTCCCCGCTACAAGATCACCGGCGGCCAGATAATCTTCGAGGGGCAGGACGTGACTCACGCCACCCTCGACGAACGCGCCCGGGCAGGCATCGGGCTGTCCTTCCAGCGCCCGCCCATCGTCCGCGGCGTCAAGACCCGCGACATGGTGGAAGCCTGCTTCCGCGGCCGGGAAAGCGAAGAAACACTGAACCGCCTGGCCGAAAAGGCCAATATGATGGATTTCCTCGAACGGGATATCAACTACGGCTTTTCCGGCGGCGAGACCAAACGGTCGGAACTGCTGCAACTCCTGGCGCAGAGCCCGGACCTGGTGCTTTTAGACGAACCGGAATCCGGTGTCGACCTGGAAAATATCGCCCTGATCGGCGAACTTATCAACAACCTGCTGGAAAAGACTCATCCGATGCGCAACCGGACTCGCAGCGGCCTGATCATCTCTCACACCGGCCATATCCTGGAATACGTCAACGCCCGCACCGGTTATGTTATGTTCGGCGGGCGCATCATCTGCGAGGGTGATCCCCATGAGATACTGGAAACCATCAAAGTCAAAGGCTACGGAGATTGTGCTTCATGTCTGACGTGCAAAAGATGAACAACCCGGATAACGCCGAACGCGCCCGCGCCGCCGCCGCTAAAAAGGCGACCTACGGGGCGGATATCGACCTGGACACTTTCGTCGTACCTGAAAAGAGCGACCGGGAGTATCTGTCCAAGCCTGAAACCATCTCCGAGATAGACAAGTCCCGGATGCTGGAATCCGGCATCATGCTGGACGACCGCAGTGAGCGTTCCGGCACCTTCGTGCAGATGGACAATACGCCGGTGCACTTCGGCGCCGCCCAGGACGGCATCGAGGTCATGAGCGTCAGCGCCGCCTGGGAGAAGTACGACTGGCTGAAGGACTACTGGTGGAAAGCGGTGGCGGTGGACGCCGATAAATACACCGCTCACGTGGAGCTTCACGGCGCCGACGGCTATTTCATCCGCGCCCTGCCCGGCGTCAAGACGACTTACCCCGTCCAGGCGTGCCTCTACCTGGAGCGCGGCAAAGCGGTGCAGGACGTGCACAACATCATCATCGCCGAGGAAGGCTCCGAACTCCACATCATCACCGGTTGCGCCGTGGCTCACCGGCAGGAGATGGGTTTACACCTGGGCGTCTCCGAGTTTTACATCAAGAAGGGCGCCAAGGTCACCTTCAGCATGATCCACACCTGGTCGCCGGAAACCGAGGTGCGGCCCCGCACCGGCGCCATCATCGAGGAAGACGGCCTCTTCCTGTCGAATTATGTCATCATGAAGCCGGTGCATTCCATCCAGACTTCGCCCATCGCCCGCTGCGTCGGCAAGAACGCCACGGTGCGATTCAACGCGGTCATGGTGTCCACTCCCGGCTCTCACATGGATATCGGTTCCCGCGTCTACCTCGACGCGCCGGGCGCCCGCACCGAGATGATCGCCAGGGCCATCACCAGCGGCGGCGAGATCATCTCACGCGGTTACATGGAAGCCAACGACGTCGACGTCAAAGGCCACCTGGAATGCCGCGGCCTCATCCTCAAGGAAAAAGGCAGCATCCACGCCATACCAGAACTCAAGGCCACCGTACCCAACGTCGACCTGTCCCACGAGGCGGCGGTGGGCAAGATCGCCGAGGATGAGGTGGAATACCTCATGGCCCGCGGTTTGACCCGGGACGAGGCCACCGCGTCCATCATCCGGGGGTTTCTGAATGTGGATATCGAGGGGTTGCCGGCGGAGCTTAATGCTGAACTCAGGAAGGCTATTGAGGCGTCGGAGAAGGAATCTCTTTAGAACCGAGGTGCCCCCTCATACATTCGCTTCGCTCAGTACAGGCTCTAACCTCTCCCCGTTGGGGAGAGGGATTTTGAATCATACCAACGGTTAGCCTGTTGCTGGCGGGAGTCATTCGATGCAATGGAGCAACGTAAATCTCTCTTAATCTCTCTTTACGAAAGAGAGAGACGCGAATCGGTGCCGGAAATATACTACTTAGAAGGTTGAATCATTTCAAATAGAGAAAAGCCCTCGGCATGATCGAGGGCTTTTTTGTTTTCTTTTCGTGGGAGCCGGACCGGCTCCTGTGGTTTAGCCTCAGGATGAGGCACGGGGGGCGCAGCTTGAGCCGCCGCTGTAGCCACCACCATAGCCGCCGCCGGTGCCGCAACTGAAAGCGGAGACCTTGCGCTCGACCTCGACGGCACCGCACTTGGGACAGGTTACCTCAGCGGTGTCGGAAAAGCGGCGCAGCAGTTCAAATTTCTTGGCGCACTTTTTGCAGGAATACTCGTAAATCGGCATCGCACATCCTTTTCAAGTAATGTCCCATTATACATGGTTCACCGGGGAAACGAAGTAACTAAAGTCACTCAGGCTTTTGACGCGTATCGCCGTCCCCACTATAATCAATTCCAAGATAATGTCTGTACCTTCGATCCTCAAAAACGTTTTCGCCGAGAGCGATCTGGTTCACGCTGAACACGGCGCCGAGTTGAATTTTCAAAACCTGGGCGCCAAGTATGCGAAATATGTCGCCCAGGCGATATCGGACCTGAAACTCAATTATCCGCCCGCAAGATCTTTCAGTGACGATGAACTACGGAAAATTGTGGCTGTGGCCGATGTGGTGGGCCTCGATTCCCGCACCAGGATGAAACGTTTCAAATCAGCCTGTTCCTGTTGCGGCTGGTGCTGCTCCAAAACACATCGCATCGTGGTCAGGGAAGAAGACGCGGACCGTATCAGCCGGAAATTGAAAGCAAAACGGGCCGATCTTTTCGTTTTCGATGGCAAAGATTGGCTGATCAAAGACGTTCACCCCTGCCGCTGGTGGAACCCCCGTAACGGCCGCTGCGCCATTTACAACGACAGACCGCATACTTGCCGTGTCTGGCCGATGGGGATCAACGACGCCGGTGAGAACACCATCATCCCCGAGAGCCACTGCAACTATGCCGTGATGACGCTGGTTTACAAAGCAATAAACATACTGGAAGCCGCCGGCGCGGGTACCCAGTCACAGGTACCGGCTGAAGGGTAACTCACCAGCGCTGTCGAGGTTTCAGTCATGCTTCAATCTGTTCGTTGCGGCATTGGATTACTTAGACGGAGTTACTCCCACGCCCTCGAAACCGGGAAAAGGAAGATGACTAATGTCAAAGGCTTTTGATTAAAATATCTACCCTGTCTATAATCAAATCATGAGCTCCGTAACCGATGCATTGTCCCGGCTTTTTTCAGAAACCGACCTGAACCGGGTTAATGACCTGGCGGAGTCGAATTTTCAAAATCTTGGTCAAAAATATCAGAAATTTATTGCCCGGGTTATCCGGGTTTTAAGGGACAACTTTCCTTTATCGGCGGTATATGACGATGCTGATCTAGCGCATCTGGCGGCTTTTGCCGATGTCATTAGCCATGATTCCCGCGCCATGATGAAACGGTTGAAAGAAGCCTGTACCGGTTGTGGCTGGTGCTGCGCCAAGACCAAGCGCATTGTGGTTACCGAAGCTGACGCCGACCGGATCAGCCGGAAGTTTAAAAAGAAGCGGGAAAAGTTGTTCACCCTACAGGGCGAAACATGAGAAATTCGGCAAGCCCAACCCTGCCAGTGGTGGAACCCGAAAAATGGCCGCTGCACCATTTATAACGACCGCCCGCACGTCTGCAGGTCATGGCCGCTGGGGATTAATGAAAATGATATCAACGCCATTGTGCCCCAAAGCGAATGTAATTACGCCGTAGTGGTGATAGCCCATAAAACCGTTATCTTATTGCAGGCAATTGAAACGGCTGAGAGAACCATGTCCGTAACAGCGGCAGCGGGCACTTAGCGATGTTTTTACCGACTACCCGCAGTGAGATGAAAGACCTGGGCTGGGATGAACTCGATGTCATCCTGGTGACTGGTGATTCTTATATCGACAGCCCGTTTATCGGAACCGCCGTTATTGGCAAGGTGCTGCGGCAGGCGGGATACCGCGTCGGGGTTATCGCGCAGCCGGATATCAAGACCGATGCCGATATCGCCCGGCTGGGTGAACCGAGGCTGTTCTGGGGCGTCACCGGCGGCAGTATTGACTCCATGGTGGCCAACTACACCTCGCTTAAGAAGAAGCGGCGGAGCGACGATTACACCCCCGGCGGCCAGAACACCCGCCGCCCCGACCGGGCCGCGCTCATCTATACCAACCTCATCCGGAGATTTTTCAAGGGCACCCGGCCGATCGTGCTCGGCGGGCTGGAGGCCAGCCTGAGAAGGGTGCCCCATTACGATTACTGGTCCGACCGGGTCCGTTCTTCTATCCTCTTCGACGCCAAGGCCGATTACCTGCTCTACGGCATGGCCGAGAAAACGGCGCTGGAAGTGTCCGAGGCATTATCCCGGGGCACCGATCCCCGGCATATCCGCGGACTGTGCTATATCGCCGGAGAAAGCGACATCGCCGAACTCAAAGCCGATTATCTGGAGCTGCCGCCTTTCGAAACGGTCGAAAATGACAAACAGGCTTTTATCGAGATGTTCCGCACCTTCTACAAGAACAACGACCCGCTGACCGCCAGGGGGCTGTACCAGAAGCAGGGCACCCGCTACCTGGTGCACAACCCGCCGGCGTTACCCCTGACCCAGGCGGAACTCGACAGTATCTATGCCATCGACTATGAACGGGCGCAGCACCCCTATTATGAAAAGCTGGGCAAGGTCGGGGCGCTGGAAACGATCAAGTTTTCCATCCAGACTCACCGCGGCTGCTACGGCGAGTGCAATTTCTGCGCCATCGCAGTGCACGAAGGCCGCACTGTCCAGTGGCGAAGCCAGGAATCCATACTGGCCGAAGCCCGCCGCCTGACCGCCTACCCGGACTTCACCGGCTATATCCGGGATGTCGGCGGCCCGACGGCCAACATGTACGGCTTCGAGTGTAAAGACAAGCTGCAACGCGGCACCTGCCCGGACAAACGCTGCCTTTCACCTCGGGTCTGCGCGTCGCTGAAAGCCGATCATCAGCATCAACTGGAATTATTACGTAAACTAAGGCGCATCGAGGGCGTAAAAAAGGTCTTCGTCGCCTCGGGCATCCGTTACGACATGCTCCTCAGCGACAAGCTCCACGGCGAGGCTTACCTCAAAGAGGTCATCGGGCACCACGTTTCCGGCCAGATGAAGATAGCGCCGGAGCATACCGAAGAAGGCGTCCTGAGAAAAATGGGCAAACCCGGCACCGCCGCCCTGCTGGAATTCAAAGCCCTCTTCGACAAACTGACCAAACGCGCGGACAAAGAACAATTCCTGACCTATTACCTAATCGCCGCCCATCCCGGCTGCACCGCCACCGACATGAAACGCCTGAAGCAATTCATCAGCCACAATCTCAAGATGAACCCGGAACAGGTCCAGATATTCCTGCCCGCGCCCTCCACGTGGTCCGCGGTGATGTATTACACCGGATTGGACCCGTTCACCGGGAAGCCGGTTTTTGTGGAGAGAGACCTCAGGAATAAAGAGATTCAGAAGGATATTGTTGTTGATAAGGGGGTGGGGAGGCGAACATCCAAAGTTAGCTCCGACAACGTTAAACCTGTAGTGCGTCAGAATTTTTCCAAACGAACCCCTTGACGATTATGGGGGGAAGGGTCATCGGTGACCTTACCCCACCGTTAGTAGCATCCCGGAGTAGAATCCAGAACTTATTTTGACCCTCACACCAAAACAAGTATAGCCATTATTAGAGAATGGTGAGGGCGCAGTCCCGATTTCGCAACAGCACCGCCTCGGCATAATAGGGGAATCGTTCGGGATTTCGTGGCGATGACGTAGGATATGACGAAGTCAGACACGCGGCATTTTTTGTGGGCATAAAACGAGAGAGTTCGCCGGAGGCTCACAATGACGGTCTGTTTTTGTTGGGAAAGACGCCGTGGAATCTGCGCTAGTGGCGATGAGATTGCCACGTCGCTTCGCTCCTCGCAAAGACGGTTAAGGGGAGGCTCCCCGACTTTATCCCGGACCGCGGCGAGGCAGGCTGGACAAGCACAATGACAACTTGTATCGGAAACGGTGGGGTTTCGAACCGTGAAAGAGAATGAGCCGCCCGGGTCTCGAACCCAGAACCTGCTGATTAAGAGTCAGCTGCTCTGCCAATTGAGCTAGCGGCCCGTGGATGACAACCTATCAATCATAACAAAAACCGGCTTGCCACGGCAAGTTTCCCTATTCCAAACCGCAGGCGGTCTTAGCTATGTCCCAGGCATAGTCGTAAAGATGCATGCCCTTGCTGACGGCGATAATCTCACCGTCTTCCACGCCGATCTCACAGGCCATGTATTCTTTAAGCAATTGCAGGGCCGCCAGGTTGGAGGGGAAGCCCGCCCAGAGGTCCCAGGAGCGGAAATAGACCACGAAATGGAGTTTGCCATACCTGACACGGGTATCGACGCTTCTGAGGCACGGAGGGTCGGTGAGGTAAATGGCTTCCGGGTTACCCACGGTCATGAAGGCCTGGTTGGTGTTGAAACCGTCCTCCCGGTACATGCGGATGACCTCGGCGATCTGGCTTTCCAGGTACTGGCCGTAGGTGTATTGTTCACCCTCGGCCCGCTGGGCGGTCATCAGGTAAGGGAGGTAATGATCCAGGTAACCCATGGTGGAGGGCGGCGGCACACCCGGCGGGACGTCTGGAATGATGGGGCGGTTGCCGGGGTTTTGGATGTGCACCGTGATCATGTCCAGTTCACGGCGCTTCTGGCCGGCGTAGCTGCCCCGCTCGATGGTGTACTCATAGCCGTGGGCCAGGACTTCACGCAGACAGAGGAACCAGGCTTCGGAAAGATCGCGAGCGGTGATGCTGGACATTCTCATTGTGGGCCTCCTGAGTCGTTGTGATCAAGAAACAAGATACAAGATACAATAACCAAACAATGACCAATATACAAATTCGAATGACCAAACGTTTTGGGAAATATATATGGTGGGTCTGTCTTAAATAACAATCGGGGAAAATCCCCCTTAGTCCCCTCCTTCGACAAGCTCAGGACATGCTTTTCCGAAAGGGGGAAAAGGCTCTAACCTTTTCTGGGCAGTCTGTCACTTATGGCGGAAGAGTTCGAAAAAGCGGTCCTGGTATTCTTCGAACAGGTCCCAGCGGTCGAGTTCGGCTTTTAGTTCGGAGGCATCGGTTTCACCTCGTCTGACCTGCCAGAATAGTTGCTCGATGCGCATGCGGGCTTCGGCGGGCAGTCCCCGTTCGTCGACGCCTAAAAGGCCGTGCTGGCGCAGTTCCATCACGTTCTGATCGATGGAGTGTTCCGTCAGTTCATAGATGAACTTGAAGAGAGAAACGTCCCACATCTCATCCAGGCCGCGGATGATGGCGGCTTTTTTCTCACCCCGGGAGATGATGTCCGCATTGATGCGTTCGGCGACCGTCGGGAGACTGTCGGTCAGAATGGAGAGGTCTTTCGGCTCGTTCTTGTAGGTGTAAAGCAGGCCGGGGGCATTACCGCCGTGACGCTGTGCCATCATATCAAAATAACGGCGGGCTTCCGTGCCGAAGCCTTCAAGGCGCTGCATATAAAGGGGAGTTACGAGCTTCGGGCGTTCGGCGATGACGTTGCCTTCCCGAAGCACCGTTTCAGGCGCGGCCAGCGGCTCCAATTCAGAGTAAACCGGCTCGGTCAAAAGGTAATAATGGATGTTGGTCTGGCCAAAAGTGGACAGTAATTGCTCCGGCGGGCGGATGACGTGAGTATGGGCCACGGCAAGTTTGAGGCGTTCGGAATCATTCATTGGCGCCATGCCGGATCAGGCAACCTCGATCAAATACTTCTTGATCTTGTCGATCGAGGCCGCATACTGGAGTTCCAGTTTGGTCTGGGTGTGGCGCCATTCTTCCTGAAACTGGGGGTATTGTTCGACATTGACCGGGCCGGTGTAATCGGCGCCCCCCTGCTGTTCCTTCATCGCCTGGCGGAGGCGTTGCTCGTACCTGGCTTTCAGTCCCTGGTAGGCCTGCTGGCGCTGCTGTTCACCCATCTGGTGGTAATGGTCGAAAATCTGCTGCAACTGGCCGAAGGCTCCGGCGACCGATTCTTTGTCGTCTTTTGTTTCCATGATCCCGGCCATGACCTTGAGATTGCGTTTTTCGGCGGATTCGTCGCGGGGGAGATTGAGGATGGCGACCAAACCCGGAACCAGCCCCTGCTTCACGTACGGCAACTGTTCTTCGGTGAATTTGGCGAATTCCTCTTCAAGGTCAATGCCATCCACCATATAACGCTGAACCAGTTTTTCACCGGCCGGAACGAATTTCCAGCGCAGCCGGTCTTCCGGGGTGATCTCATCCATGTCCTTCAGCTTGTCCAGAGCGATTTCCCTGGCGGAACGTATATCTCCCATTGGTGCCCCCGTAGATTTATTCGATTTTGGGTCCGATACCCCGGCGTGTGCGCCGGGGAGGATGTCTTTGTTTGTATTATACTAAATACCCGTCCCCGCGTTAAAGAAAGCATCTTCAAGCATGTCTAGCTTAGGTTGCATGGGAGCATCGATAAATCTCTCTTAATCTCTCCTTCGACTTCGCTCAGGACACGTCTTTACGAAAGAGAGAGACGCGAATCAATGCTTTCCATATACTCCTTTCCGCCAAAGGGGTCCTGGAGAACGGTCTTTGCATAGTTGGAAAATCACGATGTTATAATTGACGAGATAAAGGGGTAACGTGCAAGAAAAGATAATTCTACCGCCGCCGAACTTAAAAGGACTCATCAGCGTCGAAGAAGCCATTAGCAAACGCCGTTCGCATCGCAGCCTGTCGGATCAACCTGTGTCTCTCGAAACGCTGTCGCAGTTGCTCTGGTCGGCCCAGGGGATCACCGAAAGATCGCGACACCTGCGGGCGGTGCCCAGCGCCGGGAGCACTTTCCCGCTGGAGATATTCGTCGTCGCCGGAACTTTTGGTATCGGGGGGCTGGCGGCGGGACTGTACGTGTATTCCCCAGCTGATCACACCTTTTCGCCATTACGAAACGGGGATTTCCGGCAGGGCCTGGCGAGCGAAGCGTTGGGACAGCAGGCCATTGCCAACGCGCCAGTAACACTGGTCATCACCGCCGATTATGAACGGACGAGAGGTCGCTACCGGAACCGCACCGAAAGATATGTCCACATGGAGGCCGGGCACGCGGCGCAGAATGTGCATCTCCAGGCGGTGGGGTTGGGGTTGGGGACGGTGGCTATCGGGGCGTTCGACGACAGCGGCGTGGCCGCGGTGCTGGGGCTAGCGGCCAATTACGCCCCGCTGTATATCATGCCGATCGGTACCACTGTTTAAGATCGATCTTTAATCAGGCAGTATTCAAGACCGTCGACCAAAGCCAGCCAACTGGCCTCGATAAGGTTGGATGAGGCGCCGACGGTATGCCACTCTTCAACGCCGTCCGTCGATTCAATAAGCACGCGAACAATCGAACCGGTGCCGGTGCTTTCTTCCAGGATGCGTACTTTGAAGTCGTTCAACCGGACGCGAGACAGGGCCGGGTATGACGGCAGGAGAGCCTTGCGCAAAGCCGCATCCAGGGCATTGACCGGGCCGTTGCCCTCCGCGGCGGTGTGCATCACTTCACCGTTCACCCGCACTTTGACGACCGCCTCGCTCATCATCTCTTCATGTTCACAGGCCAGCGTCGGGGCGCGGCGGCGTTTTTCCACGACCACCATGAAATCGATCAACTCGAAGGGCGCCGCGTAGCCGGGGCTGGCGCGGTGGACCAAAAGATCGAACGAGGCTTCAGCGTTCTCATACTGAAAACCGAGGCTTTCCAGCTCCTTGACCCGTTCCAGAAGACCCCTGACCTCATCACCCCTGGCCGAGAAATCAACGCCGATCTCTTTGGCCCGTTGAATGATGTTGGTCTTGCCGGAAAGCTCCGACACCAGCGTCCGCGGCTTATTGCCCACGGAGGCCGGATCGATATGCTGATAGGCGAAGGTCCAGCGGGAAAGGCCGGATACATGCAGCCCGGCTTTATGGGTGAAGGCGGAGTGACCGACGTAAGGCAAAAACGGATCCGGCGCCAGGTTGGCGACCTCTGAGACGAAATGGGCCAGTTCCGTGAGGCGCCCGACAGATTCATCCGGTATGACGTCTATGCCCATCTTGAGCTTGAGCGCCGGGATGATGGAGCACAGGTTGGCATTGCCGCAGCGCTCTCCGTAACCGTTGATGGTGCCCTGCACCTGGGTGGCGCCGGCTTTCACCGCCGCGATGGTGTTGGCTACCGCCAGTTCAGCGTCGTTGTGGGCGTGGATGCCCACCGGCACGTTCACCGCCGCAACAACTTCCCGCACCGCCCCGGCGATCTCATCCGGCAGACTGCCGCCATTGGTATCGCACAGAACCAGGCATTCCGCCCCGGCTTCAGCGGCGGCAACAAGAACTTTGATCGAATACTCTTTATCCGCTTTGTAGCCGTCGAAAAAGTGCTCGGCATCCAAGAATACGGTGCGGCCTTTCGACTTGAGGAAGCGGATCGAATCAGCGACCATATTGATGTTCTCGTCGAGGCTGGTCTCCAGCACCTTTTCCACCTGCGGCGCCGAACTCTTGCCGACGAGGGTAACCACCGGAGCGCCGGAATCCAGGAGAGCCTTTATGTTCACATCATGTTCGACGGCGGTGCCAGCTTTGCGGGTGCTGCCGAAGGCTACGAGCCGGGCGTGTTTGAAGCCGGCTCCCAGGGCCTGTTGGAAGAATTCGTTATCCTTGGGATTGGCGCCGGGCCAGCCGCCTTCGATGAACTGAACACCGAAATCGTCGAGCTTGTGGGCGATACGCAGTTTATCCAGAACGGAGAAGGAAATTCCTTCCCGCTGGGCGCCGTCGCGGAGCGTTGTATCGTAAAGCTCAACCTTAACCATAATTAAACCTCAGCGGCGATCAGGTCTCCCATTTTTTTAGTACCGACCCGAGTGTTGCCTGACGCCATTATATCATCGGTACGATAGCCCTGCTTCAGGATCTTGTCGACGGAATTCTCGATCGCCAGTGCCTCTGTCTCCAGACCCATAGAATAGCGCAGCATCATGGCTACCGAAAGGATGGTCGCGACCGGGTTGGCGATGTCTTTTCCGGCGATGGTCGGGGCGCTGCCGTGGATCGGCTCGTACAAACCAAAGGTCGGCTGCCCGGACACCGGTATGCCGGCCAGGCTGGCGGAGGGCAGCATGCCCATGGAACCGGCGAGCTGCGCCGCTTCATCTGAGAGGATATCCCCGAAGAGATTCTCGGTGACGATGACGTCAAAGGCAGTGGGGGTGCGGATAAGCTGCATGGCGCAGGCATCCACCAGCGCGTGGGTCAGCATCACGTCGGGATAATCGCTGGAGACCTCGATAGCCACCTGGCGCCAGAGCCGGGACGACTTGAGCACGTTGGCCTTATCCACGGAAACCAATCTTTTCTTGCGCGACCGCGCCAGCTCAAAACCGACCCGGACGATGCGCTCGATCTCCTGCTCGGAATAGGTCATGGAATCGGTGGCTTTGCGGCCTTTGGGCGTCATCCATTCTTTTTTCGGCTTGCCGAAATAAACGCCGCCGGTGAGTTCGCGGACGAAGATGAAATCTGTACCCTTGAGCACCTCAGGTTTGAGGGTGCTGGCATTTACCAGTTCGTCGAATACCTTCACCGGTCGCAGGTTGGCGAAAAGCCCCAACCCCTTCCTGAGCGCCAGCAGGCCGTCTTCCGGGTGTACCGGCAGCTTGGGATCGTCGAAGCGCGGGTCACCCACCGCCGCCAGCAACACGGCATCGGCTTTTTTACAGGATTTCAGTGTTTCAGCCGGTAATGCCGACCCGGTCTTGTCGATAGCCACGCCGCCGATAAGTTTGTTTTCCAATTTGAAATTATGGCTGTATTTTGAACCGACAGCCGCCAATACCTTGAGACCCTCAGTCATAACCTCCGGCCCGACGCCGTCACCCGAAAGAACAGTAATCTTGAAATTCACTTTTTTAAGCGGCCTTTCCTGCAAGTCTTTTCCGGGTATATTCGATCAGTCCGCCGGACTTGATGATCTCACTCATGAAATCCGGATAGGGTTTGGCCAGGAACACCTTGCCCCTGGTCACATTGTTGATGGTGCCGGCGGTGAGATCAATCTCCAGTTCATCCCCGGTCTCCGTGGCCTCCACCGCTTCTGCGCTCTCAAGGAGCGGCAGGCCGATGTTGATGGCGTTGCGGAAAAAGATACGGGCGAAGCTCTTGGCGATCACCGCCGAGACGCCGGACGCTTTGATGGCGATGGGCGCATGCTCCCGGGACGAACCGCAACCGAAATTGGTGGTGGCCACGATGATATCTCCCGGTTTCACGTTCTTGACGAAATCCAGGTCGATGTCTTCCATGCAGTGGCGGGCCAGATCGAACGGGTCGGAAACATTGAGGTGGCGCGCGGGGATGATGGCATCGGTATCGACATTGGCACCGTATTTGTGTACTCGGCCTTTTAGCATATTAATACCTCTACGTATTCGATAAGATTACCGGGCGGGCGGGTTTGAAACCCGCCCCTACAAGGACGGGTAAGCCAAAACCATCGGGTATCACGCCAACGCCTCTGGTGAGACGATCTTGCCGGCGATGGCGCTGGCCGCAGCCACCGCCGGGTTGGACAGGTAAACCTCACTCTTGGGGCTGCCCATGCGGCCGATGAAGTTGCGGTTGGTGGTGGCTAGGCATTTTTCGCCGGCGGCCAGGATGCCCATGTGACCGCCGAGGCAGGGGCCGCAGGTGGGCGTGGACACGGCGCAGCCAGCCTCGATGAAGACCTCGATGTAACCGGAACGCAGGGCGTCCAGATAGACCTGCTGCGAGCCGGGAATGATGATGCAGCGCACGTTGGAGTTGACCTTTTTGCCGTTAAGGATGCTGGCTGCCATCTGGAGATCCTCGAACCGGCCATTGGTGCAGGAGCCGATGACCACCTGGTCGATGTAAACCCGGTTCACCTGGCTTACCGGTTTCACATTGGAGGGGAGGTGGGGCAGCGCCACCTGGGGTTCCATTTTAGAGACGTCGTATTCATGAACAGCCTGATAGGCGGCGTCAGCGTCCGGCTCAAAGACCACCGGCTTGCGCTCGCTCCGGCCTTTGGCGTAGGCTACGGCCTTTTTATCCGGGGTGAACAAACCGGCCTTGGCGCCGGCTTCAATAGCCATGTTGGCCATGGTGAAGCGGCCTTCCATGGACAGTTTATCGATAACCTCACCGCCGAACTCCATGGCGGCGTAGAGCGCCCCGTCGACGCCGATCTGGCCGATAGTATAGAGGATGAGGTCCTTGCCCCCGACGTACTTGGGCAGCTTTCCTTTGTAGTTGAACTTGATGGTGGGCGGCACCTTCATCCAGATGTCACCGGTAGCCATGGCTGAGGCGACATCGGTGGAACCCATACCCGTGGCGAAGGCGCCGAGGGCGCCGTAGGTGCAGGTGTGGGAATCAGCGCCGATAATCACGTCACCCGGCATGACCAGGCCTTTTTCATGCAGGATCACGTGTTCGATGCCCATCTGGCCGCACTCGAAAAAGGTGACTCCCTGGGCGCGCGAGAACTCACGCAGAATCTTGGCCTGTTCAGCAGAAGCGATGTCCTTGTTGGGCACGAAGTGATCCGGCACCAGGACGATCTTCTTGGGATCGAAAACCTTTTCAAGGCCCAGTTTCCAGAACTCGCGGATGGCGATGGGGGCGGTGATATCGTTGGCCAGGATCACGTCAACCTTGGCGCTGATGAAATCACCCGGACTGACATGTTCTTTTCCGGCATGAGCGGCCAGTATCTTTTCAGCTAGATTCACTTTTCTTACTCCCTTTTCCGTTGGTGTGAGGCAGCACCAGTACCACTAAAACAATAATGGTCGCAGCAATCGCGATAATGTATAACCCGGTGCCGGCGGCGATGCCGATAGCGGCGGACACCCAGATGGTGGCAGCGGTGGTCATGCCCTCGACAAGGCCTTCCTCCCGCCGAAGGATGATGGTTCCGGCGCCAAGAAAGCCGATACCGGTTACGATATTGGCCGCCAAACGCGCCGGATCAGGCGAGTTGAAGGCGAAGATGGAAAGCATGGTAAACAGCGCCGCGCCGATGGAAATGATCGCCAGGGTACGTATACCCGCGGCTTTCCCGGCCTTTTCCCGCTGGAAACCTATCAGCCCGCCTAAGAGACCGGCTAAAATCAAACGGGCAACCATCAAAAACTCGTCCAAAGCCGTTCCCCGTCAGGTCCTTTCCCCGGACTCGGGGCGGCTGCGCGCCGCCTTTTCCTGTCCGTTCATTTTCACCGCCAGCAAACGGTTGAGCGCATTCATATAGGCTTTGGCGCTGGAGACGATGACGTCCGTGTCGGCGCCGCGGCCGGAATAGGAAACACCTTCGCTCTCTATGCGTATCAGCACCTCGCCGATGGCATCTATACCGGCGGTTATCGAAGTGATGGAGAATTCGGTCAGCCGGTTGGGCACGCCCACCAGCCGGTTGATGGCCTTGTAGACAGCGTCAACCGGTCCGGTACCGAGGGCGGCGTCTTCCAAAACTTTACCGTCGGGGTCGATGAGGCGGACCGCCGCCGTGGGCACGCCGCGATCGCCGCAGGTCACCTGGACACGGTCGAGGTGATAGGCTTCGACCACGGTGCGTTGTTCTTCGGCCACCAGCGATTCTATATCCCGGTCGGCGATCTCTTTCTTTTTATCGGCCAGTTCTTTAAAAGCGGCGAAAGCGCGGTCGAAATCCGCCTCCGACAGGTTGTAGCCCAGTTCGGCCAGCCGCTCCTTGAAGGCGTGCCGCCCTGAAAGCTTGCCCAGCACCAAGCTGGACGCCGGAACGCCCACTGAGTGAGGGTCCATGATCTCATAGGTCTTGGGCATCTTGATGACGCCGTCCTGGTGGATGCCGGACTGGTGGCGGAAGGCATTGGCGCCGACGATAGATTTGTTGGCCTGCACCGCAAAACCGGTACGCTGGCTGACCAGGCGGCTGGCGGGATATATGAGTTCGGTATTTATCGAAGTGGTGACATCATAATAGTCCGGCCGCGTCCTGATGGCCATGACGATTTCTTCCAGCGCGGCGTTACCGGCGCGTTCGCCAATGCCGTTTACCGTACACTCCACCTGACGCGCCCCGCGCTTGACCGCCTCCAGGCTGTTGGCGACGGACAATCCCAGATCGTCGTGGCAATGAACGCTGATTACAGCTTTATCAATGTTGGGTACGTTCTTGAAAATGCCTTCGATGAGGCCGCCGAATTCGCCGGGCATGGCATACCCGACCGTATCCGGGATGTTGAGGGTGGTGGCTCCGGCGTCAATAACGGCTTCCAGCAGGGCATACAAAAACAGCGGGTCGGAACGGCTGGCGTCCATGGGGGAAAACTCGATGTCGGAGATGTAGCCTTTTGCTCGCGCCACCATGTCCCGGGCCGTTTGCAGTACCTCGGCGCGGCTCTTTTTGAGCTGGTGCACCATGTGAACTTCCGAGGCCGAAATGAAGACGTGGATGCGGGGGCTGGCGGCTGCTTTCAGGGCATCGTAAGCGCGGTCGATGTCTTTGGGGGTGGCCCGCGCCAGACCGCAGACGGTGCAGCCTTTGATCTCAGAGGCGACCTTTTTGACTGCCTCGAAGTCACCGGGGGAGGTCATGGGAAAACCGGCCTCGATGACGTCCACGCCCAGCGCTTCCAAAGTCCGGGCGATCTCCAGCTTTTCCTGGATGTTGAGTGAAGCACCGGCCGCCTGTTCGCCGTCGCGCAGGGTGGTGTCGAAGATTATCAGCTTATTCATCTGTCCGGGAGATTCTCCTTATTCGTTATTTTGCAGATAACGGCTACCCCTCCTCCTACCAGGAAGAGGGGATAATAAGGATGAGCTCGCTCCGGAAGATGAGATTCATGCGCTTATGTTACCTTAAAGGCTCGTACTTTTCAAACGTAGTGGGATTTGGACTGCGTCGATGCGCGATCATCGACGCCCTCTCCCTCGGTCCCTCTCCCCCCTTCGGCGGGCTCAGGGCAGGCCGCGGGGGAGAGGGAGGTTGGGGTTTGAGTGTTATTTCTTGGGTTTTTTCAGCCAGCTCATCATACCGCGCAGTTCCTCACCGACGGTTTCGATCGGGTGAGTCGCTTCGATGCGGCGCAGAGCGTTGAAATGAGGTTTGCCGGCCTGGTTTTCCAGTATCCATTCGCGGGCGAAGGTGCCGTCCTGGATCTCGTTCAGGATGTGCCACATCTCATCCTTGGTTTCATCGGTGATGATGCGGGGCCCGCGGGAATAATCGCCGTACTCGGCGGTGTCGCTCACGGAGTAGCGCATATACTTCAGTCCGCCCTGGTAGATCAGGTCGACGATAAGCTTGAGCTCATGCAGGCATTCAAAATAGGCCACTTCCGGCTGGTATCCGGCTTCAACCAGGGTCTCGAAACCGGCTTTGATCAGGGCGGAAGCACCGCCGCACAGGACGGCCTGCTCACCGAAGAGGTCGGTCTCGGTTTCCTCGGCGAAGGTGGTCTCCAGCACGCCGGCGCGGGCGGCGCCGATGCCGGCGGCGTAAGCCAGCGCGGTATCCTTGGCCTTACCGGTAGCGTCCTGATACACGGCGATCAGGGCCGGCACGCCGGCTCCTTCCGTATATACCTGGCGCACCATGTGGCCCGGACCCTTGGGGGCGATCATGGCGACATCGATATTGTCCGGGGGCAGGATCTGCCCGAAATGGATGTTGAATCCGTGAGCGAACATCAATGTCATGCCCGGCCTGAGGTTGGGGGCGATGTCTTCACGGTAGATCTTGGCCTGGGTCTGGTCCGGGGCCAGGATCATGATGAGGTCGGCCTTTTTGGCGGTATCGGCGTTCGACAGAACCTCGAAACCTTCGTCGCCGGCGCGGCAGCAGCTGGGAGAACCGGGAACGCCGCCTATGATCACTTTGTAGCCGCTGTCGCGGAGATTCTGGGCGTGGGCGTGCCCCTGGCTGCCGTAACCGATAATACCGATGGTCTTACCTTTGAGTAATCCGGGATCGCAATCCTTCTCGTAATAGATGACAGCCATATTATCTCCTTTTATTAAATCCGAATACTAAATGCCGAAACTCGAAAATGATTGATTTCAGTCAGCCGTGTCTTCGCGGCGCCCGCTCTGTTCTCCCCGGGTCATGGCGATGCGTCCGGTGCGGGTCATTTCCTTGATGCCGAAGGGTTTCAGCAGATTATACAGGGAATCAACTTTTTCCTCATCCCCGGTAGCTTCCACCATTACCGAGTCAGCTGAGACATCCACGATCTTAGCCCGGAAGATGTCCACGATCTGCATGATCTCAGAACGGTTCTCCGCTCCGGCCTTGACCTTGATTAGAGCCAGTTCACGGGTGACGATGTCCTGGGCGGAGATGTCCTGCACCCGGATGACATCGATAATCTTTTCCACCTGTTTCCTGATCTGTTCCACCTGGGTATTGGAGCCTTCCGCCACGATGGTCATGCGCGACAGGTGCGGCGTCTCCGAATGCCCGACGGCGATGGAATCAATGTTGAAACCGCGCCTGCGGAACAGGCTGGCCATACGGTTCAGGACACCCGGCCGGTCGGCGACCAGGGCTACGATGGTGTGTTTGGTGGCGGCCATCAGCAAGCCTCCTTGCGCGGTTCGTGAAGTATATTATCGATGCCGGCTCCCGGCGGCACCATGGGATAGACGTTTTCTTCCGGCTCGACGACGAAATTGATGATATACGGGCCCGGCGTCGCCATGGCTTTTTCTATGGCCGAGATGACGTCGGCTTTGCAGGTCACGTTCTGAGCCGGGATGCAGTAAGCCTCGGCGATCTTGATAAAGTCCGGGCACCAGAGGGGGGTGGCGGAATAGTTCCGTTCATAGAACAGTTCCTGCCACTGGCGGACCATGCCGAGGAATCCGTTGTTAAGTATCGCGATCTTAACATCCGCGTTCTCCTGGCGTATAGTGCCCAGTTCCTGGATGGTCATCTGGATGCTGCCGTCACCGGCGATGCACCATACGGTTTCATCCGGCAACCCGATCTTGGCGCCGAAAGCGGCGGGGAGTTCGAACCCCATGGTACCCAGGCCGCCCGAAGTGATGAAGCTGTTGGGTTTATCATAAAAGTAATGCTGGGCGGCGAACATCTGGTGCTGGCCGACACCGGTAACCACCGTCGCCTGGCCTTTGGTCGTTTCCCAGATCTTGCGGATGACGTACTGCGGCAAAATGGTCTCGGATTCGCGTATCTCAAATCCGGACGGGAATTCACGTTTCCAGCCGTTCAGCTGAGCCAGCCAGGCGTCGTGGCGTTTGGGCGCGATCTCTTTATTGAGTTCGACCAGGATGGTTTTAGCGTCACCGACGATAGGCACGTCAACTTTGACGTTCTTGCCGACTTCAGCCGGATCGATATCGATGTGGATCACCCTGGCATCAGGCGCGAAGGCGCTGATCTTTCCGGTGGCGCGGTCGTCGAAACGCATGCCTATGGCGATGATGAGATCGGAATCGGTAACCGCCAGATTGGCGTAAGCCGACCCGTGCATCCCCAGCATGCCGAATGATAACTCATGGCTCTCCGGAAAACTGGAAATACCCAGGAGCGTGGTTATCACCGGCGCCTGCAAAGTTTCCGCAAGCTGTTTCAGTTCACCGTAGGCGTGAGAGATTCGGACGCCGTGTCCGGCGATAATCACCGGCTTTGCGGCTTCAGCCAGCAGTTTGGCGGCTTTCTTGATCTGCAACGGGTTGCCGCCCAGTGTCGGTTTGTAGCCCGGCAGATTGAGCCTGGCCGGGTAATGGAAGTCCGCCAGTTCCTGCTGGATATCCCGGGGCAGGTCAATGAGGACGGGGCCGGGCCGGCCGGTACCGGCGATGTAAAAAGCCTCTTTGACCGTACGGGCTAGATCATTCACATCCATCACCAGGTAGTTGTGCTTGGTGATGGGTATGGTGATGCCGGTGATATCGGCTTCCTGGAAGGCATCTCGGCCGATCATCGTCCGCGGCACCTGCCCGGTGATGGCGACCATGGGCACCGAATCCATATAAGCGTTAGCCAGGCCGGTGATGAGATTGGTGGCGCCGGGGCCGGAGGTGGCTAAACAGACACCGATGCGGCCGGTAACCCGGGAGTAAGCGTCAGCGGCATGTACCGCGCCCTGCTCATGGCGAACCAGGATGTGCCGAAGCGCCGGGTACTGGGTCAGCGTGTGGTAAAGCGGCAGCACCTGGCCGCCGGGATAGCCGAAGACGACATCGACGCCTTCCTTCAACAGGCTTTCACATAATATCTGGGAGCCGGTCAGTTTCATAGTGCTCTCCTAATCAGCGAAAACAGCGCCCCGGCTGGCCGAAGTCACATGCTGGGCATACCGTTTCAGGTAGCCTGTCTTGATCTTCGGTTCGAAAGCGGGCAATCGGTTTAATCTTGAATCGATTTCATCACCGGTAAGGCGAACGTCGAGGCGGTGGTTCGGTATATCGATATCGATGATGTCGTTTTCATGGAGGGCGGCGATGGGGCCGCGTAGCGCCGCCTCCGGCGCTGCATGGCCGATGGCTGCCCCGCGGGTGGCGCCTGAGAAGCGGCCGTCGGTAACCAGAGCTACGGCTTTATCCAGTCCCATGCCGGCCAGCAATGAAGTTGGCGTCAGCATCTCCCGCATACCGGGTCCGCCGCGCGGTCCTTCATACCTGATGATGACCACGTCGCCGGATTTCACCTTCCCGGACTTGATGCCCTCGGTCGCTTCCTCTTCGGAATTGAAAATCCTGGCCGGTCCGGAATGAACCATCATCTCCGGGGCGACCGCCGAACGCTTGACCACCGCCCCTTCCGGCGCCAGGTTGCCGAAGAGAATGGCGATGCCGCCGGTGCGCGTATGGGGGTTATCGATGGGGCGGATGACATCGCCGTCGCCGCGGGGCGCTTCTTTGATGACGTCGGCGATGATGCCGCCGTAAACGCTCCGGGCGTCCAGTTTAAGGAGGTCGCGCAGCTCGCGCATGACCGCCGGTATGCCGCCGGCTAGATCCAGGTCTTCAATATGATGTTCTCCGGCCGGCCGGATACGGCACAGGCAGGGCGTTCTGTCACTGATTTCATTGATGCGGCTCAAGGGATACTCGATACCCGCCTCATGGGCGATAGCGGTCAGGTGGAGCACCGAATTACTGCTGCCACCCAGCGCCACATCGACGAGGAAAGCGTTATCGATCGCCTTTTGAGTAATGATTTCCCTCGGCCGCAGGTCTTCCCCGACGAGCCGTAATATCGTCTCACCGGCTTTGTGAGCCAGTTGATGACGCCGGCGGTCCACCGCCGGTATGGTGCCGTTACCCGGCAGACCCATGCCCATCGCCTCGGTAAGGCAGTTCATGGTGTTGGCGGTGAACAAACCGGAACATGAGCCGCATCCGGGACAGGCGGCCGCCTCTATCTCTTCCAGTTTAGCCTCTGTCATGTCGCCCTTGACGAACTTCCCGACAGCTTCGAAAACGGAACTGAGATCGACCTTTTTGACCTCACCGTCATCGTTTATATGCCCGGCCAGCATTGGACCGCCACTGACGAACACCGCGGGGATGTTCAAGCGGACAGCGGCCATCAGCATACCGGGGATCACCTTGTCGCAATTAGGAATAAAGACCAGGCCGTCGAAAGCGTGAGCCTGAGCCATGATTTCGACGGTGTCGGCGATCAGTTCGCGGGAAGCGAGAGAGTATTTCATGCCGGTGTGGTTCATGGCCAGGCCGTCGCAAACGGCGATGGTATTGAATTCAAAAGGCACGCCGCCAGCGGTACGGACACCGCTTTTAACGGCCTCGGCGATTTCACGCAGGTGCTGGTGTCCCGGCACAACGTCAGTAAAACTGTTGACGATACCGATGAAGGGCTTTTTGAAATCGGACGGACTGACCCCAAGGGAACGCAGGAGGGCACGATGGGGGGCGCGTTCAGCGCCGGTTTTGACGGAGTCGCTTCTCATAAAGGCCGCCTAACTAAAATCCGTCCACGAAGGGACGGATAGCGATAAGTGTACCTAACCTTAGCACAGACAATATTTTATTTCAAGGATTTTACGATTGACCAGGCGTCGGTTTGTCAGCCCTGAATCCAAGGGTCGATGCCCCCCTGGGATCAGCAGAAACAATCACCGATCTTATCGACGCGCCGCTGGTGCCGGCCGCCCTCGAACCCGGTCGTCATAAAGGCTTTCAGTACTTCGAAATTCAAATCGTCGCCGTTCATTTCACCCAGGCATAGGATATTGGCGTCGTTATGTTGACGGGTAAGTACGGCGTATTCCGGTTTATAACACAGCGCGGCCCGGATTTCCTTAAGCTTATTGGCCACCATACTCATGCCGATGCCGGTACCGCAGATGAGGACGCCCCTATCGGCCTTCCCGCTGGCGACGGCTTGCGCGACCCCATGAGCGTAATCGGGATAATCGGTCGATTCTTCGCTGTTTGTACCCAGGTCGCGCACCTCATGACCGTTCGAGACAAGCCAATCCATCATCTGGAGCTTGAGAGAGTAACCCCGGTGGTCGTTGCCGATAGCAATTTTCATTTTGTCCTTCGATAACGTCATCGTCCGCATATGAGACTGATTCGAGTGTTGTTGGCCATCACCCTCGCCGGGCTTCGGTTATTTGAAATAAAAAGCTTCCAGTTCAGCGCGCGATACCGCGCCGTCACGGACGATCGTCGGGAAGGGCGTTGTGAGATCGACGATGGTGGATTCGACACCGCCGGGACAGCGCCCTCCGTCGAGTATCATATCCACCCGGTCTCCCAGTTGAGCCTTTACTTCCTCCGCCGTGCAGACGCTGCCGCACCCGCTCAAATTGGCGCTGGTGCCGGTTAGAGGAGCGCCGATGGCCTGGATGAGATACAAAGCAAGTTGGTGAGCCGGAATGCGCACCGCTACGCTGTCGCGGCCGCCGGTGACGATATCCGGTACCACCGTTTTTTTCTTGAGGATGAGAGTCAACCCTCCCGGCATGAAACGGCGAACCAGAAGTTCAGCAAACGGGTTCATCTCCGCCACCTGCCGCATCTGGATAGCATCAGCTACCAACACCGGTAAAGCCTTGGTAGTCTGGCGCCCTTTGATATCGAAAATCCGGCCGCTGGCCTCAGGATGATCGAGCGATGCCGCCAGGCAATAGACCGTATCCGTCGGCAGAGCGACAACGCCCCCGTTTTTCAGTATTTGAATGGCTTTCGCCAGTTCGCTGTCCCCGGTTTTCTGGGTGCCGACTGGATTCAATAGTTTATGTCAACCTGCGCGTTTTTTCTTGACGCTAGTATAACAGAATGATAATCTTCTATACTATTAGAATGACAGAAAATACAGACGATTTGAAGCCTTCAGAAACCCATCGCGTCGCCATGTCCGGTGACATTGAGGTGGCCACCTACCTGGAAATAGCCAAGCAGGCCTCGGATAAACCCGTTACCGGTGAAGCCGTGTCCGGCGCATCCCGCGAATCCATCGTCATCTTCGATTTTGGCTCGCAATACAGTCTGCTTATCGCCCGGCGTATCCGCGAGATCAACGTCTACTGCGAACTGGTGCCGCATGACACTCCCTGGGAGAAAATAGCCCACCTTAATCCCAAGGGATTCATCTTATCCGGCGGGCCGGCCTCCGTCTATGCCCCGGGAGCGCCAATGGCCCCGGCGTATATCTACGAGCGCAAACTGCCGATCCTTGGTGTCTGTTACGGTATGCAGCTCATCACCCAGCAGCTCGGTGGTGTCGTCGCCCAGGGACAGGCCCGGGAATACGGTCACGCCATTCTGCATCTGAGTGAACTCGATTCTCCCCTTTTCAAGGATTTGCCGGAGGCTTCCGCCGCCTGGATGAGCCACGGTGACCGGGTGGAAAAATTGCCCCTGGGATTCAAGTCCATGGCTTACACGGAGAATTCGCCACTGGCCGTGATGGGCAACGACGAAAACATCTACGGTCTGCAATTCCACCCGGAAGTAGCCCATACCCCTTACGGTAAAACGCTCTTAAAGAATTTTGTCTTCAACATCTGCGGCTGCCAGCCAAGTTGGACGCCGGGACATTTCATCACCGAAAGCATTGCCAAGATCAAAGAACAAGTCGGTGACGGCAAGGTTATCGCCGCATTGTCCGGTGGTGTCGATTCCTCTATCGTAGCCACTTTGATCCACCGGGCTATTGGCGACCAACTGACCTGCATATTCGTCAATAACGGCTTGCTGCGCCGTGAAGAAGCCGACCGTACGCTCAACGTTTTCCGGCAGAATCTCGGCATGAACATTATATTTATCGAAGCCACTGACCGATTCCTCGACCGGCTGGCCGGCGTCACCGATCCCGAGCAAAAACGCAAAGCCATCGGCGTCGAGTTTATCCGGGTCTTCGAAGAAGAAGCGCTAAAACTGGGACAGGTGGACTTCCTGGCCCAGGGAACGCTCTACCCGGATGTCATCGAAAGCATCTCTTCGGTTGGTACCGCATCCGCCAAGATCAAGAGCCATCACAATGTCGGGGGCCTGCCGGAGAATATGGCGTTGAAGCTCTTGGAACCGGTACGTTATCTCTTCAAAGACGAGGTACGCCAGGTGGGCGTGGAACTGGGCTTGCCCGAAGAGATGGTCTGGCGGCAGCCATTCCCGGGTCCGGGCCTGGCTATCCGGGTCATCGGTGAGGTGACACGGGAGAAGCTGGAAATGCTGCGCGCTTCCGACTGGATCGTCATGCATGAGATTAAAAAAGCCGGCCTTTACCGCCAGGTTTGGCAGAGTTTCGCCATTATCACCGATGTCAGGAGCGTCGGCGTGATGGGTGATTTCCGCACCTACGGTCATATGGTGGCTATCCGCGCCGTCACCAGCGACGATGCCATGACCGCCGACTGGGCCAGATTACCCTACGACCTGCTGGCGCGGATATCCAACCGTATCGTTAACGAGGTGCCAGGCGTCAACCGGGTGGTCTATGACATCACGTCCAAACCACCCGGCACTATCGAATGGGAATAGCCCTCGTCAGGGAGTAAGATATGGGACTTTTCAACAAACGCAAAATTCAGGGCGACGAGCTTCTAAACTATCTCGATTACCTTGGAGAAGAGTGGAAGCTTCGAGCTTTTCAAGAAAAAGAGGCCGCGCTATACACTGAGGCGCTCGATGGTTACAATCCTCATAATTCCAAGGACGCGTCTGCCCTCGAAGGACTTCTGGACGCTTCCAACCGGTTGGCGCTTTCCGCGGCTGAACTGCTACGGCGCAAAGACGCCATTACCTCGGTGCCGGACAAGGCGACATCTCTTTTCTTCGCCTGGCACGCTGCGTACATGGATTATCTGGCATGGGCCGTTGCCCAGGCAGAATCTCTGGAAGCACGGCTGAACAACGCGGTCGCCGACACTACGACGGTCAAAGAACTCCAGGCTAAGAGCGAAAAATCCCGCAGCGAAGCCGATGCCGAAGAGCAAAAGCTCATGAAACTGCTCGGATTCACTGACGCCGACATGCAGCAGTTACTCGACCGTGTCGCTCAATCCGTCGAGCAGGATACATGGCGCCCCCGCTCCCTGAGCCCCCGCAAACGTCCGGCGTCCGGAAGATAACATTTCAATTTCGTTCTTTAGGAGATCGCCCTGAAAATACTGGTAATCGGCGGCGGCGGGCGGGAGCACGCCCTCGTCTGGAAACTCAAGAGCAGCCCCAGGGTTACCGCCGTTTTTGTCGCGCCAGGTAACGGCGGCACGGCGGCTGTCGCCCAAAATCTGGATATCGAACCGACGGACTTCCCACGACTGCTGGCTGCGGTGGAATCCAACGGCATCGACCTGGTGGTAGTTGGCCCGGAGGGACCTTTGGCCGCCGGCATCGTCGATGAGTTCCAGTCACGGTTCATTCCCGTTTTCGGCCCGTCACGGGCGGCGGCGCAACTTGAAGCCTCAAAATCCTTCGCCCGATCGATAATGGAAAAATACGCCATTCCCTGTGCCCAGGGACGGTCCTTCACGAATTACACCGAAGCCAAGGAATACCTGCGAAACCAGGCGCTGCCGCTGGTAATAAAAGCTGACGGCCTGGCTGCCGGCAAAGGCGTCAGCGTCTGCGCTACCATGGGCGAGGCCGAGACGGCGCTTTCCAGGATCATGGAATCCCGGGCTTTCGGCAATGCCGGCGCGACGGTGGTCATCGAGGAATGCCTGATCGGGCAGGAGATGAGCTACCTAGCCTTCACCGACGGCAAAACCGTCCTGCCGATGCCTCCCGCCTGCGATTATAAGAGGGTTTTCGACGGCAACGCCGGTCCCAATACCGGCGGCATGGGCGCCTACTGCCCGCCGCCCTTCTTCACGCCCCGCTTGGCGGCACAGTTGGATGCCACTGTCATGTACCCTGTCATCCGGGCGCTGGCTGATGAAGGGATCGCTTACCGCGGCGTTCTCTACGCCGGGATGATGCTGACCGATTCCGGACCTAAGGTACTTGAGTTCAACGCCCGCTTCGGTGACCCGGAAACCCAGGTCATCGTGCCGCGCCTGAAGACCGACCTGGTGGATATCATGCTCCATGTAATCGACAGTTCCCTGGATAAGATCAATGTCGAATGGTCTGAAGACGCCTGTGTAACCGTGGTCATGGCTTCCGGCGGATATCCTGATAATTACAAAAAAGGTCTCCCGATCAGCGGCCTCGATGATATCAACTCCGATGCCACCGTCTTTCACGCCGGTACCAAACTCTCAAATGACGGCAGGATAATCACCGCCGGCGGCCGTGTCTTGAGTGTCACCGGGTGCGGCCAGTCTCTCGACGAAGCGCGCCGCAAGGCTTATGATAATATAAAGCATATCGCATTCGACGGCGCCCACTACCGCCGCGATATCGCGCTTTTTAACGCGGTATAAACCTTTGCGAGGTAATGTCTATGCCTAAAGTTGCAGTTATTATGGGTTCCAAATCCGATATGGACACTATGAAACACACCTCCGACGCCCTGGAACAGATGGGTATCGAGCCTGAAGTGCTGGTCATGTCGGCCCACCGCCAGCCTGAAAAAGTACATGCTTTCTGCACCGCCGCCCGTGATTCAGGTTTCGAGGTCATCATCGCCGGCGCCGGCGCCGCCGCCCACCTCCCCGGTGTTATCGCCTCCTGGACGACGCTTCCGGTAATCGGCGTGCCTATCTCATCGAGCGAACTCAAAGGTGTCGATTCCCTTTACGCCATCGTCCAGATGCCGGCCGGAATCCCAGTTGCCACCGTGGCCGTCGGAGTAGCCGGCGCTAAAAACGCCGCTTATCTCGCCGCCCAGATACTGGGTTTGAAATACCCGGATGTCGCCCGGGCGTATGAAAACTACCGTACCGAATTAAAAGGAAACTAGGTTATGATCGAACGTTACAGCCGGCCCCAGATGAAAAAAGTCTGGAGCGATGAAAACAAATTTGCCAAGTGGCTCGATGTGGAGATCGCCGTCTGCGAGGGCTGGGTTAAACAAGGGGTCATCCCGCGTGAGGCGCTGCCCAAGATCAAGATGGCGCGCCTCAACATCAAGCGCATGGAAGAACTGCTCCAGGAAACTCACCACGACATGACCGCCTTCCTCGGCTCTGTAGCTGAAAGCGTCGGTGAGGAATCCAGGTTCATTCACCTTGGTCTTACCTCCTCCGATGTCATGGATACCGCCACCAGTCTGCAACTCGTCGAGGCCTCCAAGATCCTGGCCGACGACATCAAGGCGCTTATCACCGCCCTGGGCAAACGCGCCATCGAGCACAAGTACACCGTCATGGCCGGTCGGACCCACGGCGTCCATGCCGAACCGATCACCTTTGGTCTGAAACTGGCGCTCTGGATGGAAGAAATGCAGCGCAACCGCCAGCGTCTGACCGATGCCGTCCGCGGCATCGCCGTCGGCAAGATGAGCGGCGCGGTCGGCACTTACGCCACGGTTCCGCCTGATGTAGAGGAATACGCCTGCGCCAAACTCGGCATTGCCCCGGCGCCGGTCTCCAACCAGGTTATCCAGCGTGACCGGCACGCGCAGTTCATGACCACTCTGGCCATCATCGGCGGGTCGTTGGAGAAATTCTCCACCGAGATCCGGGCGCTGCAAAAAACCGAATTCCGTGAGGCGGAAGAGCCGTTCGGCGCCGGGCAAACCGGCAGTTCTGCCATGCCCCATAAGCGCAATCCGGAACTGTGCGAGCGCGTCAGCGGCATTTCCCGCCTGCTGCGCGGCTACGCCGTAACCTCCCTGGAGAACATCGCCCTGTGGCATGAGCGGGATATATCGCACTCCTCGACTGAGCGCGTCATCCTGCCTGACGCATGCCTCGTGCTGGACTACGCCATGAACATCTTCACTTCCGTCATTAAAGGCATGACCGTCTTCCCGCAACGCATGCGGCAAAACATGGACCTCACCCGCGGCTTGTTGTTCTCCCAGCGAGTGCTCCTGGCGCTAATCGATAAAGGTCTTTCCCGGCAGGCAGCCTATAAACTGGTGCAGCGCAACGCCATGGCCACCTGGGGTAGCGAGGACCAGAAGTTCATCGACCTGTTGAAAGCCGACGCTGATGTGGCGGCATCTCTGTCAGCCGAGGAACTGGACGAACTGTTCGATTATAAATTCTATACCCGCCATGTGGATGACATCTTCAAACGCCTCGGTCTTACCACCGCGCAGTGGAAAACCCGCGCTGACACCGATGCTGATAAGCTGTCGCCAAGATCGCTATAATCAAGGAGTTTTATAGTGACCGACAATAACGTCGTCTTAAAAACCGATCTTCCTCTCAAACGTTTCATATCTGGGAAAGTTCGCGACACCTATGACCTGGGTGATTATCTCCTGATCGTGGTCACCGACCGCATCTCGGCTTTCGACGTCGTCCTGCCGGTCGGTATTCCCGATAAAGGAAGGGTGTTAAACCTGATTTCGGCTTTCTGGTTTGAGAAGACCGCCAAGATCATCCCCAACCACGTCGTCGCTGTCATCGAGGATGTGAAACAACTTGATGAATACATTCCTGAAGATCAGCGTTTCGACTATCCGGCCTACCTCACCGGACGGTCGATGATCGTCAAGAAAGTTCAGCGCTTGCCGGTGGAATGCGTCGTCCGCGGCTACCTGGCCGGTTCAGGATGGTCGGAGTATAAGAAAAGCCAGTCAGTTTGCGGCGTACCGCTGCCCCCCGGCCTGCGCCAGAGCCAGATGCTGCCGGAGATCATCTTCACGCCCACGACTAAAGGCGATGACACCCACGACCTGCCCATGACCTACCAGGAAGTAGAGAAGACTGTCGGCGCCGCCCTGGCGCTCAAACTCAAGGCCATCAGCATCGCTTTATACGCCTTCGCCCGAGACTACGCCCGCCACCATGACATCATCATCGCAGACACCAAGTTCGAGTTCGGCCTGGATAACGGCAACCTGATCCTGATAGATGAAGCACTGACGCCGGATTCATCCCGCTTCTGGGACGAAAAGCTCTACAAGGTTGGCGAAGCCCAGGACTCCTACGACAAGCAGCCTGTCCGCGACTGGCTGGAGGCCTCTGGTTGGAATAAGGAACCCCCGGGCCTTGCGTTGCCGCCGGAGGTCATCGAAAGCACACGGCGACGATATGTGCACGCGTTTGAGGTGTTGACGGGGAAGCTGCCTTAATAACGCGGCAGAGGTGTAATTTTACCCCTCAATAAACTCTTTCGTAGAAGGCAACCTGTCGCTGATACGCGAATCAATCCGCGTCGCCTTATCCAGCGCCCTGCCCAGGGCTTTAAACACCGCTTCAGCCTTGTGGTGGTCGTTGGTACCATAGGCTACACCGGCATGAAGGCAAAGCCTTCCTTCCGCGGCGAAGCTCTCCAGGAAGTGGCGGATGAGGTCGGCGGGGAAGCCGGACATGTCGTTGTTCTCGAATTCCATATTCAGTACGGCGTAGCCGCGGCCGGAAATATCGATGGCTACGGTCGCCAGCGCCTCATCCATGGGGACAGTGGAATCCGCCGCTCGCACCAGACCCTTTTTATCTCCCAGCGCCTCATTGAAGGCCTTGCCCAGGCAGATACCGACATCTTCAACCAGGTGATGCACGTCGTCGCCTGTGGCTGACACCTTTATGTCAATTACACCGTGGCGGGCGATCTGCGACAACATATGGTCAAAAAGACGTATTCCGGTGCACATCTCGTCTTTGCCGGTGCCGTCTAAATTCACCGCCACACTGATGGTGGTTTCTTTGGTTTCCCGTTTGACCGTAGCTTTGCGTTCAGCTTGTGGTGAGCTTTGTCGAACTACCATGTTAGATCTCTCCTATTCTCTGGAGCTCCGTTATTAGCCTATCGGTGTCCTGCGGCCGGCCGATGCTGAAACGCAGGCTGTTTTCCATTTGCGGTGAATTGAAATACCTGACCAGGATGCCGCGGCGTTCCAGTTTTAACTGGATGTCCAGGGCGATTTTCCCGGTAACTTTGCACAGTATGAAATTAGCGCTCGACGGGTATGGTTTCAGGTAGTCAATCTGCGTCAAGGCATCGAAAAGTCGATCACGCTCCCCGACAATCAAATTCACCTTATGCATGAGGTAATCGACATCCTTAAGCGATTCCCGTGCCGCTACCACCGCCGCAGAATTGACGCAATACGGGTCCTTAAGGGCGTCCAACCGTTCAGCCACGGCGTGGGGGAAGAGACCGTAGCCGACGCGCAGACCAGCCAGACCGGCCCACTTGCTGAAGGTCCTTAGAATCATCAGATTGGGAAATAAATCAAGCGCATCAGCCAAAGTCTGGCCGGTGAATTCATAATACGCCTCATCGACTACCACCGGCAGCCCCGTTTCGATGAGCTTCATCACCACTTCGACAGGGACCTGTGTGCCGGTGGGGTTGTTGGGCATAGCGATGAAGATGAGTTTGGTCTTAGGCGTCAGCGCCCGCGGCAGCCCGTCGAGAACAACATTGTAGTTCTCATCGCGCGGCACCGCCACGAATTTCCCGCCAGCCAGTTCGGTAAAGAACTTGTACATAGCAAAGGTCGGGGTAAAGCTGAGCACTTCATCGCCGGGGTTGACGAACAACCTGACCAGCAGGTCGATGAGTTGATCAGAGCCGGAACCGGCCACGATGTGTTCCGCGGCGACGCCAGTATAACCTGCTAGCGCTTTCCTGAGTTCAGTCTGACAACTATCAGGATAAATGTGATAATCCTCGAAGGAAGCAAAAGCGGCCTTCACCCGAGGCGACGGACCATAAACATTCTCATTAGCGTCCAGCTTCAGGATGCCCATGCGCCGGGTTTCTTCGTCCAGGGCTTCCGGCGATTTGCAGGCGGCATAACCGGCAAACTTGTTTAATTCTGGGCGCATGAATCTCTTAATATCGCTCATCAAGCATCAGCCTTCATTCTAACTTCAACAGCTTGAGCATGGCTTTCCAGCCCTTCGGCGCGCGCGATGGACACCGCCACCGGACCGAAGTTCTTTAGCATATCATCATCGACATCGACGACATCAATGATCTTCACAAAATCCAGGATATTGAGCGGCGAGCTGAAACGCGCTGTGCCTCCGGTGGGCAGTGCGTGAGAGGGCCCGGCCACATAGTCACCAACCGCGACGGTGGCCCGTTCCCCGATGAAGACGCAGCCGGCATGGCGGATCTTCGGCAAGTATTCCCTGGCATCGGATGACAGGAAGCATAGATGCTCCGGAGCGTAAAGGTTAGCCAACTCCACCGCCTCATCCAAGGTATCGACGATAGCGATAACGCCGCGTTCTTCCAACGACTTCTCGATAATTTCACGCCGTTCCAGACCGGCCAACTTGTCCTTGATCAAACCCAACACCTGCCGCGCCAGAGCCTGGGAAGTGGTCACCAGCACCGATTGCGCCATAGCGTCGTGTTCTGCCTGGGCCAGCATATCAGCGGCGCAGTATTCAGGATTGGCGGTGGCGTCGGCGATGATAAGCACCTCGCTAGGCCCTTGCAGTCCATCTATCGCCGCAGCTCCATAGACCAGGCGCTTGGCGGTCATGACATAGACATTGCCCGGCCCGCAGATCTTGTCTACCCGAGGTACAGATTCCGTGCCGTATGCCATGGCGGCGATTGCCTGTGCGCCGCCGATACTGAAAACGCGGTCAACTCCGGCAATCGAGGCCGCAGCCAGTGTCGGCGCGGGGATTTTACCGTCCGGGCCGGGGGGCGTAGCCAGGATGACTTCATCCACGCCGGCCACCCTGGCCGGAATGGCAGTCATCAACACAGTGGAAGGATACCAGGCTTTACCGCCAGGGGCATATACCCCGACCCGTTCAAGCGGTCTCAGCAACTGTTTGCCACGCATGGCAATGATGGCGGCAGCCACGGCGTCGCGTTGCTCCTCGTGGTAAGCCCGGATGCGTCCGGCCGCCGCTTCCAACGCGCTCAGAAGGTCCGAGGCGATAGTGTTACGAGCCTCAGCGATCTCCGCAGCCAGTACCTCAATCGCTTTCAGATCCGCGTTGTCGTACTTTGCCGTAAGGCGTTTTAAGGCAGCATCGCCACCGCGTACGACCTCATCGATGACAGCTTTAACGGCCGCTTCCACTCCGGCGCTACCCGCCGCGGGATTGACCCGCCGCTCAAGGAGTTTTTTTGCCGCGGCGAAGCCGGAGACGAGGCGCATTACCCCTGCTCCAGGGCTTTGGCCAGACGGTTCACCAGGGCTTCCATCCGCTGCCGCTTCACCGGATTATCGGCTGCCCGGGTATTGCCGATAACGCAGGCTGTCGATTCGAACAGCGTGTCGATGATACGTAGGTTATGCCGGGCAATGGTGCCGCCGGTCTCGGTATTTTCGATTAAAAGATCGGCGTCCTCCGGCAGAAAGGCCTCGGTGGAACCCCAGGTCGGGGCGATACGGTAGCGCCCGAAATGGTTGTTGCGGGCATATTCATCGGCGATGTTGATGTATTCGGTGGCTACCCGGAGGTTCTGGCCGCGGAAGTATTCTTTCAATTCGGCGGCGTTGGTCACCGGCACTTCGTTAGCCACGACGGCGACGATGCGCACCCAGCCGTATTTCAGATCCAACAGCCGCTTGACCGGACTGCCGGGGAACTGGTGCAGATGATCCGTCAGCCAGTCCCAGCCGGTGATGGCCAGGTCAAAGTTGCCGTTGGCTACCTGCAGCGGCATGTCCTGCGGCCGGATGGTCTTGATGGCGAAACCTTCCAGGTCGCTCTTGGGCCGCCGGAAGCCGCGGTCTGAAGGATAGTCTTCCATGCCAATGCCCGCGGCGTCCAGTATTTTGCGCACGTGGGGCTGCTGGTGGCCATCCGGCAGCGCCAGGCGCACCACATCTTCGGCGTATTCATGGTAGGTTTCGAGAGCACCGGTAGTCGAGGATGTTTTTTCTTCGACCGAGGCTGCAACAGGCTGAAGACTCTCAAGTATCGAACCGATGGCCGCCGACAGATCCTTGTTGGCCAGGCTTTCCCGGTTGGCTACCAGTACAGCCTTGAAGTCCAGCACCTTGCCCAGCACCTTGAGACCCTTGGATTCCAGTTCCCCGGCGCTCTTTCGCGGCAGGATGACCACTTCCGCCGTTTCCGGCGGGTAGGCCTCGGCGCTGCCCCACAGCGGGTAGACAGCGAAATTCTTAAGCCGCAGGTCGATGGCCAGTTTTTCGGCAAGGTTGGGATACTCGGAGGCCAGGCGCACTTTGTCCTTGCGCTCCGAGAGGTCGGCCAGGGAGTTAATCCCGTCTCCTGCCGCGGAGGCGGCGAACAGCGCCCCATCACCGTAACCCAGGTTCTTGACTTTAACCAGGGATGATAACTTATAGCGGGAGATAAGTTCCTCCACCCAGTCGGCACCGCAGATACCCAGGTCGTAATTGCCGATGGCCACCTGGATAGGGATATCTTTTTCATGAAGCATCTTGGCGGATAGTTCCGGGTATTTACCACTTGTCAGGCGGTAGAGCCGGGCTTTGGGTTGGTAATCGTTAAGCTGCCAATCGGCGCGTTCGAGAAGAGACGCCGTATCGGCCAGCAGTCGTCCTTTTGGCAGGGCGATCCTCATTCTTCAGAGGCCTCCCCGCCCAGCATCTCGATCATCTCATCGACGGTATCGAACTCGAATTCCTCATCCGTTTCGGTATCGGACAGCACCAGGGTTCCGTCGCCGGTGATGTTGAGCACCCAGTCATATTCCTGTACATCCGGGTCGCCCATTTTGATCTCCGCGGTATAGTCGGCATCGCGAAGTTCGGTGGCCACGCTGAAGGCATGCGCTTCAGCGCCCGGCGGGAAGTTGATCAAAAAGCGATCAGGCTCATCGATACTGTATCCCAGGATGTCGACATACTTCATTATCTCGTCAAGATAGAGGGCGAAACCAGCCGCCGGCCGGGGCTCGCCTCCCATCAGGCCGATCAAGTTGTCATATCGCCCGCCGCCGCCCAACGCCTTATCGTCGATAAAGAAGTGGAAAATGGCGCCGGTATAATATTCAAAGCCCCGTCCCGAGGCCAGGTCGATATCGTAGGCCACACCCAGTTCATCCAGCATATCCAGAGTATCGCTGAAGCTGGCGGTGGCGGCTTCCAAGTCAGCGGAATAGACGAAAAGCGAACGCAGATTGTCCAGGTAGTCCGACGTGGCGCCGGTTACGTTGAGAAGTATTTCCAGCCCGGCCATGAGTTCCGGTTGGCGTTCCTTAAGCCGCGAAAGAACAGTTTCATTGCCGTCCAGTATCTCGTCAAAGAGTTTGTGACGTGCTTCCGCGTTAGGTTCCAGTTGAGTTAAAACCGCCTGGATGACGCCGGAATGGGATATCTTGACCCGGGCGTTGAGTCCCAGCAGTTCCATCACTTCCAGTGCCATGCACACCAGTTCGGCGTCGGCCAGAGCGGAATTGGCGCCGATTAGTTCGGCGCCGCATTGCCAGCGCTCACGGCTGGCGCCGGGATTGTCCTGAAAGCGGAAAACGTTGATCACATAGAAAAGCCGGGCCACGTCCCGGCCCGCCATGTTATCGGCGAAAAGGCGGGCGATGGGAATGGTGCCGTCAGGACGCATTACTACACGCTCACCGCTCCAGCCATCCCAATCAAGGAAAGAATACACCTGACCCAGCATGCCGGGGGTAAGTGTGCCGGTGGAGGTGAACAGGTGTAAATATTCCAGGGTGGGGGTGCGAACTTCTTCGTAGCCCCATTTGAGCGCCGTATCGATGAAAACCGATTCCGCCAAGCGGAATTTCAGCATTTCTGCCGGGACAATATCGCGACAACCGCGACACCGGTCTTGACTCATAATATCTCCCTTTTACAATGAATGGCTTGATTTTACACTAGCTATACGTATGCATCAAATATCCGCAGGATAAACATCAGTCCGGCGAGGGTTGCAGATACTGATGATAAAACAACAAATTTACTAAATGATTGCCAGACAAAAATTTGGTGATATAATCAAGTTGTTCACCCTAACCCAATTGGAAGTGGAACTGCCGGAAACGATGCGCCGTTCAATGGCCGCCCAGGCTGAAGCGGAACGGGATCGCCGGCCAAGATCATCCATGCCGAAGGTGAATTCCAAGCGTCGGCCAAGCTGTCCGAGGCCGCCCACGTCATCGCCAAGGAGCCGGTGGCCCTGCAACTCCGCTACCTCCAGACACTGTCCGAGATTGCATCCGAGCGCAATTCCACCCTCATCTTCCCCATCCCCATCGATTTCCTGAGTGCGTTTATGAAGCATATGACCGATGGGAAAAAGTAGCGACCCGCGGTTTATGTAAAAATAAGTTGTGTAATCAGACAGCGTGCCGCAAAGTGACGTCCCCGGCGACGACTACATAGTCGTTGCCATCGCTTTGACGGATGACCAACGCGCCGTCATCCGTTATGTCGATCGCCATCCCTTCGATAACGGTATCGCCTAAAGTTGCCCGGACCGGCTTTCCCAACGTCACCAATTTTTTGCGCCAGTCCTGAAGTATCGCAGATACGCTGAACTCCGTATAAAGGGTCTCCAGACTGACGACGGCCGCCCGCAACAGAGCCATGGCATCGACAGGGCTCCCCGCCTCATCCGAGAGGCTTGTGGCGATGTCCGCGATCTCCGGATACCCTGAAATATCAACGTTGACGTTGATCCCGATGCCGAGGACCGCAAAGTGCCGCCCACGGACCATACCGCTTTCTACCAGAATGCCCGCAACTTTCCGGCTATCGATGAGAACGTCATTAGGCCATTTTAGATCGGTCCTAAGAGATGTCGTCCGTTCGATGGACTGTGCGACGGCCAGTCCGGCCAGCATGGTAAGGTAAGGTAATTTATCCGGCGACGGGTACAACAGCAGTGATAACGATAACGATCCGGCTGGCGACAACCACGACCGGGTCAGCCGACCCCGGCCGGCGGTCTGCTCCGCCGCCACAACGAGGGTGCCTTCCGGCGCGCCCTTGTGAGCCAGTGCCCTGGCCTTGTCCATCGTCGAGGCGATGCACTCGAAGGTCAGGATAGTCTGGCCCCAGCGACAGCCGGAGAGGGCGTTTTCCACGCTGCGATAATCGAGTTTCACACCGAAAGTATAGCATCAGATTCATTAAAACCGCCATTGACACAACACCACAGCCACCTGATAATGGACTGGTGAGGACTGAGATGACCGCAGAAGATAAACTCAAAGAATACCGCGCCAAACGAGACTTCAAACGGACCGCCGAGCCGGAACCGGAAGTCGCAGCCCCCTCGGCTAAGCCGATGTTCGTGGTCCAGAAACATGACGCTTCCCGCCTGCATTATGATCTTAGGTTGGAGATCGACGGTGTCCTGAAAAGTTGGGCAGTGCCCAAGGGCCCTTCCATGGATCCTGAGGTCAAACACCTGGCTGTGCCCACTGAGGATCATCCGATGGCCTACGGCGGCTTCGAAGGCACGATACCCAAGGGTGAATACGGCGGTGGCACGGTCATGGTCTGGGACACCGGGACCTACATCAATATTCAGGCTTCAAAAGAGAAACCGCTGACAATGGCCGAAGCTTTCGACGCCGGACGAATCGAGGTTTTCCTGGATGGCAAGAAACTCAAGGGGCTATTCGCCCTAATCCGGACCGCCCGCGGTTGGCTCCTTTTTAAGATGAAAGATGAACACGCCAAGGCAGGCGATATTCTAACCGAGGCGCCGGACTCCGCTGTGACCGGGCGGAATCTGGAAAAGATAGCGGCTGCCGAATAATCAAGCTTCCCCTACCACAACGAACCGAATCAGCCCACCGCCCGCCGCATCGCCATCAGATTAGCGTCGGACACACCCAGCGAATAAGTACAGCCGGTACTGAGCATTAACCGTCTAGATCTCATTCCAACGATCGCATCCCGCGCCTGCGCTGCCACATCCTCCGGCGTACCATCGAGCAGCAGCCGCTGCTGTTCCACTCCGCCCATCAGCATCCCGGGAAACAGTTCAGCCGCGGCGGCAAGGTCGATATCAGAAGTGCGGTCATGCCAGTTCACAGCCTGCACCGGGTAATCCGTAAGCTCTTTCAACATCGGGTGCTGCCCGTGGAGATGAAGCACATTCAAGCAGCCTCCCAAAGCGGCTCCCAATACTTTCAGGTCGAAAGGCCGACCGAAGGTTGAGTATTCGCCCGCGCTCATCATTTCATAACTGGCAAATCGGGTAGATAAAAATATGCCGTCCGCTCCGCGCTCAACGCAAGCCTGGGCGAAGCGGGCGCTGGTTTCAGCCAAAGCATCAAGTGCGGGTAATATTTTTTCCGGAAACTGGCGTAAATGGGCCATCAGCAGTTCATCACCGGCCAGGTAAGCTGCCATGGACAAGGGATTGAACATGGTGACGATCACCGGTGTGTTCACATCCTTCTTCTCGACGACGAGTCCGAGGGAATCCAGATGCCAACCGTAAGTACCTTGGGCGACGTTCAATGGCTGGATACGTGCCCAGTCATCCGGAGAATGAACGACGCGTGACAAATATTCCCGGTCGCCGATGAGGCTGCCGCGATATGCGTGCTTTATACCGTAGTCGTCAACACAATAAGTGGAAGATACAGGTAACTTTATAAGATCAAGATCATAGCGGCGTTGATATTCCAGAGCCACTGCCGCCAGCGATTCAGGACGCATATCGTCACCGGGCCAGTGCCGCCAGAAAGCGACGGGGACGCGGTCTATCGGGTTCCCGGCTATCACCGCCCGAATTCGTTCTTTTTTGGTCATCTCCGCCATGATGTGCTCCACCTTGATTCAGAATATCAGTCGATCGAATTTCAATAAATTGGAATCGTTATAACTAAATTATGTGCACGGACAATGATCTTGAATTTAAGGGAAGAAGGAAAGGAACACGATGGAGCGGGTGACGAGACTCGAACTCGCGACAGCCTGCTTGGGAAGCAGGTACTCTACCAACTGAGTTACACCCGCATGGATGCCCATTCTAACTAAAGAATGCACCGCTGTCAAAATGACCATTCACCCCATCATTTCCCCATAAAGTTGCAGGTATATTTCCATCGAACTCTGCCAGGAATTGTCGATAGACATACCACGAAGGATCAGATCATGCCAATTCGTCCCACATTGGTAGACATCCAAAGCACGTTGTATTGCCGACAAAAACTCGGCTCCACGGTAATCATCAAAAAGGAAGCCGTTACCCGCATCCAACATTGGGTCGTATTGATCAACGGTGTCAGCCAGCCCGCCGGTCCGGCGGACAATAGGAACGGTGCCGTACCTGAGCGCATACATCTGGGTTAGTCCGCAAGGTTCACGAAGAGATGGCATTAGCAGCATGTCTGCACCGGCGATTGTCTGGTGGGCTACGGCCTCATCGAAGACAATTTTCACACCAGCCTGCCCAGGATACCGTGAAGGCAAATTCAGGAAGAATTCCTCGTAATATTTATCCCCGCTGCCTAATATGACAAACTGGGCTCCAATCTTCAATAAATCATCTAAAATATCCGTAACCAGTTCCAGACCTTTGCCATCAGTCAATCGGGTAACCATGCAAAACAATGGAATTTCAGGTTTCTGCTGCAGGCCGTAACTGTTTTGGAGAGCCCGTTTGCAGAATGCCTTGCCATCCATTTTTTGCCTCGAATAGCGTTCGGCGATGAGGGAATCGGTCTCCGGGTTCCAGATAGTGTATTCGACGCCGTTCAGTATCCCCGAAAGGTCTTTCGCCCGTTCTCTGAGAACACCCTCAAGACCAAAGCCGCATCCATTTTGCTGGATCTCGCAAGCATAGGTTGGGCTCACCGTCGTTATTCGATCGGCGTTGACCAATCCGGCTTTGAGATAATTCACCATTCCGTAAAATTCGAACTGGCACAAGTTAAAATGGAATATGTCGAGATCGAGAGCAGGAAAATGATCACATGGGAAAAGGCCCTGGTAAGCCAGGTTGTGAATGGTGGTCACTATCTTCGTTTGGGCGAGTTCGGGATACCGTTCCGATTGCAATCTGAGGAATGCCGCCGCCGGAGATGCCTGCCAGTCATGGAGATGCAGTACCTGGCTGCGATTCAGCCTGGCAACCTCTAGTACAGCTCTCGAAAAAAAGGCAAACCGCTCGGAATTATCCGGAAAATCACCGGAAACGTCACCGTAGTATCCTTCCCTGTCGAAATATTCATCGGCGCGAACGAAATAGACATCGAGAAGAGGGGACAGACTTTCTCTAAACAATCCCCCCTTCACTACCCGGCCGGCAATATCGATTTGAATGGACCGATCAGGTATCCGGCCATCGATATACTTAAGAAGTATCGGGCGATATGCTGGGATGACCATGTTGACCTTGACGCCAGCATTCGCAAGCGTATTTGAAAGAGCGCCCACCACATCGGCTAGGCCGCCGGTTTTAGCGAACGGCACAATCTCCGATGCAGCCATAGTAATGTCGAGGCAACCGGGAAGCCAAGGATCGATCTCCTGCATCAACCCGGAAGACCCAGCTGTTTTGCCGTCATGCCGGGTTCGATAACCGTTCCGGCCGGGATGACTGTATTCTTGGGTATAACCACGATACCGTCCTGGACAGCCCAGGTGCCGAAGTCGTCGTTGATTCCCCGCGGAAAGGACTTAATCACCGACCCCGGACCTATGCTGACGTTCTTATCGATGATCGCACCCTGAATATAACAGTTCTCACCGATGCCGATCGGCTGGTGATGGTTAGGTGAGTCGTAATAATCAGCGCCCATCATGATGGAGTCGGTGATAACACAATTACGCCCGATCTGGCTCCGGATACCGACCACGGAATGACTGATACTGGCATGTTTGATCAGACAGCCTTCACCTAATAGCACGTCCTGTAAATTGGTGTCCTCCAGAATAGAACCGGGTAAAAAGCGGGCATGAGTGTAGATCGGGCCCTGCGGATCGTAGAAACTGAAAGCCGCGTCATGCCTGGTAAGTTCCAGATTGGTGTCGTAAAAGGAGCGGATGGTGCCAATATCCCGCCAGTATCCGTCGAATTCATAGCTGAAAACTGATAAGTTTCCTACAGCGTAGGGAATGATATCCTTGCCAAAATCGTCAAAATCAGGGTTATCGTTGAGAATAGTGGCCAGAATTCCGGCTCTGAAGATGTAAATACCCATAGAACCGAGATAACAGCAGTTGCGGTCGGGATAACTGACCATAGCCGACTGAGCAGCCGGAGTTTTCGGTTTTTCACAGAATGAAATGATACGTCCGTCATCCCCGCGCTTGAGTACCCCGAACCGGTCAACCTCTTCGCCGTTGATGGGAATCACGCCAACGGTAATATCGGCGTCGTTAGCCCAGTGATATTCGACCATCTTGGAGTAGTCCATTCGGTAAAGATGGTCTCCAGCCAGGATAAGAACATCGCTGGGTGATGCTGATTGGATCTGGAGAAGTTGTTTCCTGACGGCATCCGCGGTACCCTCGTACCAGTCATTGGAGCCCGTCGTTTGTTCGGCGGCCAGTATCTCCACGTAGCCGGAATGAAAAGAATCGAATCGATACGTCCGGCTGACGTGGCGATTAAGTGAAACGGAATTGAACTGAGTCAACACACTTATGCGTGCGATGCCGGAATTGATGCAGTTGCTGATGGGGATATCGATGAGTCGGTATTTTCCGGCGATCGGAATAGCCGGTTTTGCTCTGAAGGCAGTCAAAGGATGAAGTCTGACACCTTTGCCGCCACCCATGATAATCGCCAAAACGTCTTTTAGAGTAGGCATCGACCCTCTCTTTCTCCTGAGCGGACTTGTTCACTCAGGAGAATCACCTTCGCACTGTCGTTTCCAAGGTTCTAAATAGACATCACCTCTGTTTTCCAGAGATAACAGCCCTGAGAGTACTTGCGTCTTCGAGGAAAGCCGTAATCAGGTCACTCAACTGAAAAACGTTCATCGGTTCCTCGTATTTTCGTGCAAATATCATGTCTACCTGTGCGAACGCCTATAACCGATTGATTGTACGATAACTGAAAGCAAGCCGCAATAGCCCGACCTCATCCCTTTGAATCTTCTGTTTGTGCGTAGAATGACAAGGGAATGCACATTTCAGATGCACAGGCTGATGCTGGTTGGATATTTGGACAATTAGACCGAGACAGAATGGATGATTTTCGACTAATTCCCTAATTTCCCCGAGACAAGCGCGCCTTGTACCTTACTATTCCTCCCGGCTTGTTTGTTCGACAATCTCCACCTTTTTTGACACCCGAAAGCACCCTCCGGTTATAATTGGATATACGGCGTCCCCTTTAGAACCTTGGCGACCGGGGATTCCCTACTGTATCGGAGGTTTAGTGACCGATTCGAAACCCGTTCCCGTAGAATTTATAAACCAAATTGCTAACCTCAAGCCGGCCGCGAAGGAAATGTACGGCTCACCGGTAATCGCCGTGGATACCGAGTCCAATAGTCGCCACTATTACCCGGAACAGCTTTGTCTCATCCAAATCGCTACCCGTCATAAGATCTTCATCATCGATACTCTTGCTCTCGGAGAGCTGACTCCGCTCAAAGACATTATGGCTGATCGGACCATCCAGAAGGTGTTCCATTCGGCTGATTACGATATCCGGAGCCTTGACCGACACCAAGGACTACTCATCCGTAACATCTACGATACCCAGGTATCCGCCCGATTCACCGGCATCACCCAATTCAGCCTGGCGGCATTGCTCAAGGACGTGCTTGGCATACCCATAGAAAAGAACGCGCGCTTACAGAAGGCAGATTGGGGGTTGCGCCCGCTTTCCGATGAAGCGATCGCCTACGCCGCGGACGATGTCCGCTATCTGCTGCCTCTGCAACAGGAACTGGATCAGAGGCTCCAGGCATTGGATAGGACCGGATGGGCGATCGAAGAATGCCTCCGGCTCGAAGAGGTCCGGTATTCAGCGCCGGACTTGGAAACCACATACCGGTCTATCAAAGGTGTAACTAGTCTCGATAGCCGCGGTGTGGCGATTTTCAAGCGCCTGTTCTTGTTCCGCGAGGCCCAAGCCCGCCGCTGGCACCGGCCACCTTTTTACCTGATACCTGATTCCGCTATGCTTAGTCTGGCTGCCGATCCGACTGTCAATTTGTCCGATGTACCCGGTATCGGACAAATCTGGTTGAACAGGTTCGGCCGGGACCTTCAGCAGGCTCTGGACCAAGGTCAAAAGGAACCGCCGATCAATTTCCCGCCCGCCGTCAGACCGCCACGACCAACGGACGAACAAATCAAACGGCTCAACCGCCTCAGGGAATGGCGTGCTGCATTAAGCGTTTCCCTGGCGCTCGACCCATCCCTGATTTGGGCCTCCGCAAGCCTCGAAAGACTGGCTGAAGCGCCTGATACGATCACCGATGAGCTAGGACACCCCGGTATCCGGCGCTGGCAGAGCCAGACCTTCGGTGCGTCTCTCGCTGATTTGTTGAAATCGTTAATCGATAACGGGTAAACCTATTGATCGTGCGGCCTGAGTGAATTCCGGGCAATCGCAGCCCCTGGTAACGTAAGATATTTGACAAATTATCCTGTCTGGGTTATATTTTTTCTGTAAAAAGAATATTTTGCTTACAGGTGCCGGCAGATTTTGTCGGAGAATAGGGAACCGGGTGATACTCCCGGACGGACCCGCCACTGTAATGGGGAGCATCTTGTCGATGCCACTCCTCCGGGGGGAAGGGACAAGATAGCGGTGATCCTGAGTCAGGAGACCTGCCTGTAAGTTTACGGCGTCAGCTCTGGAATAGGCTGGCTGTTGTGAGGATGATGGTAAAATCCGCACCCGATCGGGGCGCGGATTTTTTTTATTCAAAAATATCAGATATGAAAATGGGATTTACACTGGCGCTACAATTTTTAACGAGGATTCCCGTCACCATGGCCAGCATCGGAAATGATGAGGTCATGGCCCGGTCGATGTCATATTTTGCCTTCATCGGTCTTTTAATCGGCGGAGCGGCTGCCGGACTGCACTATTTGCTGTACCAGGGTTTCTCCCCGGCGGTAGCCAATCTTGGCGCCATCATCTTCGTCATTTTCCTGACCGGCAACCTCCACGGTGACGGCCTGATGGACACCGCCGACGGTATTTTCAGCGGCCGCCCCCGGGAGCGGATGCTGGAGATCATGAAGGACAGCCGGGTGGGTTCCCACGGGGTGATGGCGGGAGTGCTGGTGATACTGCTGCGGTTCGTGCTGCTGGGAGAAATGGACAGGACTACAGTGATGATGGCGCTGGTGCTGGCGCCGGTGCTGGGGCGCTGGGCTCAAGTGTATGGGGCCGCCCGATACCCATATGCCAGAAGTTCCGGCGGAACCGGTTCTTTTACCTCCCATGTTGGCTGGCGGGAACTGGGTTTCAATTCGTTCGTGGCGATTGGGACGGCTTTGGTACTGCTCCAGGTTTCCGGCCTGGTGCTCTTCAGCGCCGTTCTGGTGGGCACGGTTTTGTTCCATGGCTGGGTTAGAAGCAGACTCGGGGGTATCACCGGCGACACCCTGGGCGCGGCCAGCGAAACGATAGAGATACTGACACTGCTGATGATAGTCGCTTTGTTATCTTTCACTTAATAGGCAGGTATGTAAAGATGCGTTTATCTTTGACAGAAACCTTGGACGGCATCCGCCCCGTCGATAACGCCTGGCGGGTCAAAGCCCGGAAGCGGTTGGATGACCTGGCTATCCCCCATAACAGCCTGGGACACCTGCTGGACCTAGCGGAACAACTGGCTGCCATTCAAGAAAGTATGACGCCTTCCGTAGCCCGGAAAATGGTTGTGACCATGGCCGGGGATCATGGGGTGGTTGCCGAAGGCGTCAGCGCTTTTCCCCAGGAGGTCACCCGTCAGATGGTAGCCAATTTTGTAGCCGGAGGCGCGGCCATCAATGTCCTTGCTGAAGCCGCGGGCGCCGGTGTGACCGTCGTTGATATGGGTGTGGCGGCGGATCTCAGTCACTTGGCGAATGAGGGGAAGATACTTTCATATAAAGTTGCACCGGGTACGCAGAATATGGCCATGGGTCCGGCGATGACCCGGGACCAGGCGATACAGTCTCTGGAAGCGGGCATCGAGATCGCCGGTCTCCTGAAAGAAAAAGGTGTCGAACTCTTGGGCACCGGGGACATGGGCATCGGCAATACGACCCCCTCTAGCGCCATCCTGTCGGTCTTTACCGGGCGCACCCCGCGGCAGGTCACCGGCCGGGGAACCGGTATCGATGACGCGGCCTTGGATAATAAGGTCAGGGTTATCGAAAAAGCCATCGCCTTGAACAACCCGGATCCGGACGACGCCCTGGACGTGCTGGCTAAAGTAGGCGGCTTTGAAATAGGCGGTATCGCCGGACTGGTGCTGGGCGCGGCCTACTACCGGATTCCGGTGGTGATCGACGGTCTGATCTCATCCGCCGGAGCCCTGGTAGCCAAACACCTGGCGCCCTGGTCCGTCCATTATATGATTGCCGCCCATCAGTCCCTGGAACCGGGACACCGCTACATGCTGGAGGCCCTGGGACTCAAACCCGTGCTGAACCTGAACCTGCGCCTGGGAGAGGGCACCGGGGCCGCCCTGGCGATGAATATTGTTGAAGCAGCTTCCCGGATAATCCATGAAATGCTGACGTTTTCCGGCGCCGGGGTTTCCGGTCCGGGCACCGCTGGGGGCGCTTCTCATGCATGATCCGCAGGATATGAACCCCCAATACCTGGAGGACTTGGCGACGGGCTACTGGCACTCCGAGGTGCTCTTTACCGCCGTGGAACGGGGTCTCTTTTCGCTGCTGGAACCCGACGGAAAAACCGTGACAGCGCTGGCCGGGGAACTGGGATACGACGCGGCGACGCTGGAACGTTTTATCCATGCCCTGTCCGCGCTGGGACTGGTCTTTCAAGCCGGCGGGTATTGCGGCAATACCAAGCTTTCCCGGAAATACCTGGTCCGGGGCGCGGCGGATTATCAAGGGGACTCTATCCTCTGGCGTAAATACCTGGTAACCAACTGGAAAACCCTCGACCAATGCCTGGAGAAAGGCACGCGAACTCTCTTTCCACCGGCGGAGGAGCCTGAAGCCGCCGTCAGGGAACGCTTCCGCCGCTACTGCCTGGGCATGGATTGCGTCGTCAAGAACAAGATCGAACAGATCCTGCCCATCTTTTCCGGACTGAAGACACCGAGAAGCATCCTCGATGTCGGTTCAGGACTGGGCGCCTTTTCCATCGGCTTCCTGAAACAGTTCGAAGGCGCCACCGCCACCCTGCTGGATATGTGTCAAGTCCTGGAATACGCTTCAGAAACGCATGCGGGTCAGCCGTATTCAGGTCGCATCGAATATCGGCCAACCAATGTCCTCGAACCCTGGGACCTGCCGGAGAAGTACGACATAGTCATCCTGTCCAATATCGTCCATGCCTTCGCCGAGACGGAAATAGAGCATGTGCTGTCCGAGACGATCGACCATCTGAGTGATGACGGACTGCTGATCGTTCATGATTTTTTCCTGGAACATAACCCGGAAAAGGCGGCCTTATCTGATCTGAATATGCTGATCAACACCTACAATGGCAAGGTTTATAGTGGTGACTGGGTTCGGCGGCAACTCGAAAAACGGGGGCTGACCTCAACCGAATTGATCCCCCTGAAATCGGATACGGCCATCCTGGTCGCGGCGAAAAAGCCGGATAAACTGACCGGATTGTGCCTGAGCCCGTTGCAACAACTCGCCACCCAGATACAGTCGCTGGGCTTCGATTTAGTGAAAGAGATCGACGTAACGTCCATCCAGGTGCCGGAGTGGGTCGGCCTCAAATGCGAATTCGGCTGCGACAGTTTCAACAGCTCACACTGTCCACCCAACTGCATCGACCCCGAAAAAACCCGATCGATGCTTAACGATTATATGAAGTGCCTGCTGCTGCAAGGCACCCCGCCAACCCGTGCCTTTCAAACGCTGGTGTTGCAAGCCGAACATACCGCCTTCAAAGCCGGCTATTACAAAGCCTTCTCCCTGTGGTCTGGTCCGTGCAGTATCTGCCTGGATTGCGGCGGCCGGGGGAATTGCACCAACCATAAGAATGCCCGGCCTTCCATGGAATCATCGGGTATCGACGTCTTCGAGACGGTCCGGCGAGCCGGACTGTCCCTGAAAACATTGCCGGAAAATGATGATTATGTAAAATACTTCGGCATCTTGTTATTGGAGTAAAGCATTTGAAAATACTATTGATTCAGGCCCCGTCCGTTGAAAGCGCCACCACCGAGCGCGTTTATCCGATCGGCATTGTCATAGTGGCAACGCATCTCGTCCGCGCCGGGCATCAGGTGGCGCTCCTGGATATGAACATGGAAGCCGACGCTTACGGGGCGTTGAAAAACCGGCTGCTGGCGGAACGGCCGGACGTGGTGGGATTGTCCCTAAGAAACATCGATCCACTGGCTAACAAGACCAGTTCTTTGATACCGCCCTTCATCATCACCACGCGGATGGTCTGCGCCATTTTGCCGGAAACGCCTATTGTCGCCGGGGGCACCGGTTTTTCGCTCTTTCCCCGGCGCCTGATGGAAGAACTGCCGGAGATCCGCTACGGCCTGACCGGAGGCGCCGAATCCAGTTTCCCGGAACTGTTGCAGAACTTCGACCAACCGGGGAAGATATCGGGTTTATGCTACCGCGAAAACGAACGCGTGAGGATCAATCCGGTAAGCGCGGATTATTCTTTCGACAACTACCTGGTACCCGACCGGGACCTGATATCCCCGGATCCATACAAGGGGGTCAATGCCTATGCTCCGATATTCGGCATTGAAACTAAAAGAGGCTGCCCCCTGAAGTGCGCTTACTGCGTCTATCCCCAGCTTCAAGGCAAGGTAATGCGCTGCCGCAAACCTATCGATGTAGTCAACGAAATGGAAATGCTCCAGACCAGATACGGAATCGGCGATTTTCATTTCAACGATCCGGTGGTCAACTTGCCCGCCGGCCACCTGGAGGATATCTGTGAAGATATCCTCAGACGTAAACTTAAAGTCACCTGGACCGGGTTCTTCCGGGAAGACGCGCTGGATGAGGACAAGGTCAGGCTGTACGAAAAGGCCGGTTGCAGTTGTTTTTCTTTCTCCCCCGATGGTTTCTGCCAGAGTTCACTCGACATCCTGCAGAAAAAGTTAAAAGTGTCCGATATCATCAAAGCCGCCGAACTGACGGCTCAAACCGACGTGTTGTCGATCTATCATTTCATGACCAATGTGCCGGGTGAAAACTCAGGAACCATCCAGGAGGCCAAGGCGCTGATCGATCGGCTGTATGAGATTCACGCACCAAAGCGCAACCTGGGCGCCATCATCCTCAACAACATCCGCATCATGCCCGGAACTTCGATCGAAGCCATCGCCCGAAACGAAGGGGAGATCGACGCCGATACGGACCTGCTCTACCCGGTCTATTACAATCCCCGGAAGCACGAGACCATGCGATACGAACTTGAAACCTACCACACGACGAAGAACGTATTCACATGGCAAAAGGTGGAACTAAAATGAAGGTTTTCCTGTTAGAGCATCCACGGCAGATCGCATCAGATCGGTGTAACGACATCGCCAACGCTCCTCTGGCTTCCAGCCTGGTCACCGGCTGTATCGCCGGTCTGCTGGACAGCCGCGGGCACGAAATCATGATCGCGGAAGGCTTCTTAGACAAGCTGACATACGAAAATATTTTTCAGCAGATCCGTGACTTCGATCCTCGAGTGCTGGGAGTCCACCTGATCTACAACTGGGAGAACAACCTCCAATTGTTTGCCTTTCTCAAACGCCTGAAAGCCGAAGGTTGGACCGGCAAGATCGCCGGCTACGGCTATTACCCCACCTTCGCCTACCGGGAAATCTTCGAGAACTGCCCGGAATTCGACGTCCTGATGATCGGCGAACCAGAACAAACCTTCACCGAGTGGCTGGACACTGGAGAGCCGGTGCCGGGTATGGCCTGGGTGGACCCCGCCGGGCTGATACAGATACTGCGCCGGGACGTACAACGCGATCTGGACGCCCTGCCGGACCCCATCCGGACCGAGGCTATGATGCGCATCGGCGAAGTCAATATCGAAGCCAGCCGCGGCTGCTACGGCAGATGCACCTTCTGCTATATCAACCCCTACTACGGTGCGGGATCCTGCTGGCGGCCCAAGAGCCCCGAGCGGGTGATGCAGGAGATCGATAAGGTCATTGCCAAACACGGGCCGGTCAAATTCTACTTCACCGATCCCAATTTCTTCGGCCCCGGTAAACAGGGACAGGAACGGGTGCTCAGGCTCGCCGCCATGCTCAAGGAGCGGCGTATCCGCTTTGGCATCGAAGGGCGGGTCAACGATATTCACCAGGATACCATCGCCGCCCTGGTGGACGCCGGTCTGGAGGAATTACTGATCGGTCTCGAAAGCGGACGCGATGAGGCTTTAAAGCGGCTGGATAAACTGACCACCGTCGAACAGAACGAGCGGGCTTTGCGCATCCTGCGTGCCAATGGCATCGAGCCCAGCGTGGGATTCATCATGTTCGAGCCTGATTCCTCACTGGCGGATGTGCGCACCAATTTCGAATTCCTTAAGCGAAACGCCCTGCTGAAACAGATATTTACCACAGCTAACGTGCTCTATCATCCGCAGATCATCCTTCAGGGAACCAGGGCATACCAGGCTTTGCAACAGGAAAGCCGGCTGATCCTGAAAGATACTACTTATGAAGGTATGGCGGGCTATTCGGTTCCTGAAGTGGCGTGCCTGGCCAACGTTATCGCTCAGGTCACCAACTACTTTTTCGTTACCATGGACGAGGTCTGGAAAGGCCGGTTGGTTGAGCCTACAAACGCCGCCACCCTCTACCAGGAGATCAATGGATTGCTGGTAGATTGTTTCGAAGAAAACCTGAGACGCCTGGAAGCAGGCGAAGCCGTGGACGACCGGGCCGCCGGCGCCGCTGCTCACGAGGTCAAGGAGAAAATCAGGCACGTTTTTAATCAATTCACGGAGACTGGGGAAAACAAGGACGGGATAAAGGACCATCAGGCCGGTTGTTGTAATTGAAACTTCGAAATGAAATTCAGGAGGGTTGTATGTTGATCGCAGAAGATGTCATTAAAGGAATCACGGAAGAGCAAATCGACGCTGTCGCGGCTGTCGAAGGCGTCAGCGCCGATTTAATCCACCGGGGACTCACCGCCGGCACCATCGTGGTGCCGTGTAACCCGGCTCACCGGGGGCTGAAACCGGTCGCCATCGGTACGGGTCTGCGGACCAAGGTCAGCGCCAGTATCGGGCTGGACAGCTGGGAGGGCGCCGTTACCGATGAACTGGAAAAGCTGCGGGTAGCCCTGGCAGCCGGAACCAACGCGATCATGGACCTCAGCATCGCCGGAGATATGGACGGCGCCCGCCGGGCGATCCTGGAATCTTCGCCAGTACCAGTCGGCACCCTGCCACTGTACCAGACGGTCGCCGAGGCCAGCCGGAAATGGGGCTCGTCGCTCAAGATGACGCCGGAGCAGATGCTTGAGGTCATCGAGCGTCATGCCGCCGACGGCGTGGACTTCATGGCACTCCACTGCGCCACCACCCTCGCCACCGTCGAACGCGCTAAGAACGAAGGCCGGATCGACCCGCTGGTCAGTTACGGCGGTTCTCATATCATCGGCTGGATGGTACACCACAATAAAGAGAATCCGCTGTACGAGAACTATGACCGGATACTGGAAATCGCAAAAAAATACGGCGTGACTCTCAGCCTGGCGGACGGCATGCGGCCGGGCTGCCTGGCGGATTCCCTGGACGGAGCCCAGGTACAGGAACTGATCATACTGGGGGAACTGGTGGACCGGGCACGTGACGCCGGCGTTCAGATCATGATTAAAGGTCCCGGCCATATGCCGCTCAATCACATCAAGGACACCATCACCCTGCAGAAAAGCCTGTGTAAGGGGGCGCCCTACTTTGTCTTCGGCCCCCTGCTGACCGATCTCAGCGTCGGCTATGATCACATCAACGCAGCCATCGGTGGCGCCATCAGCAGTTGGTACGGCGCGGAATTCCTGTGTTACGTGACACCTGCCGAACACATCGGCAACCCCGATGCCTCCCAGGTGCGCCAGGGCGTCATTGCCGCCCGCATCGCCGCCCATGCCGGGGATCTGGCCAGGGGCATGCCGGAGGCCATCCAGTGGGACCTGGAAATGTCCAACGCCCGCCGCGATCTGAAGTGGACCGAACAGATCAGGTTGTCTATCGACCCGGAACACGCCGAATATATGAGAAGAACCCGGAACGACGGTGAGATCGATACTTGCGCCATGTGCGGTAAGTTCTGCGCTATGAAAATCATTGCCGAGCACATGAATTTCGACCGGCACACCTGTTAAGTTTGAAAGAAGAGTGAGGAAGATATCATGACCCAGGTACTTAAAGCCCGCGCCGGGAAAATCACCGAGGAGATGGAAGCCGTCGCCCTGACCGAAGGGTTCGACGTCGAATATATCAGAGAGAGAGTGGCCGACGGCCGGATCGTCATTCCGCGGAACAAGAACCGCAAACCCTTCCGCTATTGCGGCATCGGTGAGGGCATGCGCGTCAAGGTCAACGCCTTAATCGGAACCTCTTCCAACCGCGACGATATGGCCATGGAGGCCAGGAAACTGAAAGCTGCCCAGAACGCCGGCTGCGACAGTTTCATGGACCTTTCAACGGGCGACAGTATCGATGCCATGCGGCGGCAGACCTTAAGCATGGCCGAGGTCGCCGTGGGCTGCACCACCATCTATCAGGCGGGACAGGAAGCTATCGACAAGTATGGCTCGGTGGTCGATATGCGGGTCGGGGACATAATCTCCAACATCGAGAAACAGGCCGCCGCAGGCATGGACTTCATGGCCATTCACTCCGGGTTCAATAACTCGGTCTTAAAGATGATGCAGACGCGGGGACGGGTGACCTGGGTCGTTTCCCGCGGCGGCGCCTTTATCACCGGCTGGATGCTGCACAACAAGAAGGAAAATCCCCTCTTCGAGCATTTCGACCGCATTCTGGAAATATTGAAGGCTCATGACGTCACCCTCTCCGTCGGCGACGCCATCCGCCCCGGCGCGACGGCCGATTCGCTGGACGGCGCCCAGATGCAGGGACTCCTGGTACAGGGTGATCTTACCAAACGCGCCCAGGCCGCCGGCGTTCAGGTGATGGTGGAAGGGCCCGGTCATGTTCCCCTCAATCACGTGGAAACGACCATGAGAATGCAAAAACGGATTTGCAACAATGCTCCTTACTTCATCCTCGGCACACTGGCCACCGATATCGCTCCGGGCTACGACAACATCACCGGCGCCATCGGCGGCGCCTTTGCCGGTTCCTGCGGTGCGGATTTCCTTTGCTATCTTACTCCGGCGGAACACCTGGGTCTGCCGCTGGAAGAAGACGTGCGCACCGGCGTCATCACCACCAAGATGGCGGCGCAGATCGCCGACGTGGCCCGGGGACACAAGCAGGCCATCGCCCGGGAAAATGAGATGGCGCGCGCCCGCGTAGCCATGGATCTCGACCGCCAGGTCAAAGCCGCTCTGGCGCCGGACAAGCTCATGGCCGCCGGGAAAAGCGGGCATGGTCAACATCTGTGCGTTGCCTGTGGCTCTGACTGCGCCGCTGCGGAAGCCGCGCGGTATTTTGGGATCACTTGACCTTCCATGTTGCGTATTAGACGTCGGTGTAAAATACTCCGACTGATTCAAATAGACCTGAACGAACCGACTTACCGAAACCAAGCAAAAATATAAAACCAGCGCCGGTGCGTTAATGGCACCGGCGCTTTGTTATTGATTATTTATGCCGCCAACCTTTCGGTTAACGGCTGATTAACCCGTCTGGAAGCTATTCGTCTTCATCAGACGGCGGCGGCACTACCGGGAGATCCTTCTTTGCCGGCTCACCTTCAGCGGCAGGTTTTTCGGTTTTCTCCACCGGTTTGTTTTCGATCGTAGATTTGACCGATTTCACCTGTTTATCCAGGTCCTCCTGGGCGCTCTTGAACGACCTGAGACCTTGCCCCAGGGATTTCCCCAATTCCGGTAGTTTACCGATGCCAAAAATCAGAATAACGATAATTAGGACGATGATTATCTCTGTAGGCCCGATTCTCATATCAGACTCCGTATCTTTAGTTTCTTTTATTATACCACGATATCGCAGGTTTCACCGCTGTTTTTAATGTGCCCTTCGTTCCCAAGTCTGTTACCATTAGAATGGAGATGCGGATCATCTTGCTACCGGTGGAGTGAGGACTCAAGTTTGAGCGCTGCAAAAACCAAAGCTACTGAAATCCCGGTACCGGCGTATATGTCATTTTTCGGCATTCGCGATCCGGAACAACCGAACGGTAATAGAATTCAGTATAATGTTCAACCGAAGTTTGCCGCTGTTCAATCCAGCTGAATTAAAAGATAGGTACCTTTGCCCTGATGAACTAGGTAGTGATACGTATTACGGCTAAGTCGTTATGCCGAGATATAATAAATCAATAATTGGAGAAGGAAATTGTCCGAGCGTCGAATAGGTGTTGCCCGGCCGAAAATTCAGTGCGGACACCTTTAACGGCAGCACCGTCGTGAAGTTCATTCCCGTCGGTAAGGAGGTTTAACCATGGCACAAGCGGTGTTCGGTGGCGGTTGTTTCTGGTGTCTTGAAGCTATCTTCAATCGCCTGAAAGGCGTGACCAAGGTCACTTCCGGCTATGCCGGCGGGCACGTGCCCAATCCAACCTATGAACAGGTCGGTTCCGGAAGGACGGGGCACGCCGAATCGGTCAGAATCGATTACGATCCGGCGATTATCGGTTATCGCGATCTATTGGAGGTCTTCTTTCAAGCCCACGATCCGACGACACCCGATCGCCAGGGGGTCGATATCGGTCCGGAGTATCGCTCCGTCATTCTCTATGCCGACGACGCGCAAAAGAAGGTGGCGGAGGAATTCATCTCTGAACTTGAGGCCTTAGGCAGGTATGCCCATCCGGTCGTAACTGAAGTCAAACCACTTGAAGCTTTTTACCCCGCCGAAGAGTATCATCAGGATTATTACCAGAGACACCCCGGCCAGCCCTATTGCCGCGCCGTGATCGAGCCTAAGCTGGCCAAGCTGTTCAAAAAATGAAATAACATCCCTGTTTTATCAGAAGAAAGGAAAACCCTATGCCATGTAAAGCAACGTGGAACGGTCAGATTGTCGCCGAGAGCGACGCCTGTATCATCACCGAGGGCACCCTGTATTTTCCTCCGGATTCTGTTAGACAGGAATTTCTGAAACCCTCGGATCGTCGTTATCACTGCATCTGGAAAGGCGACGCCGGATATTACAATTTGGTTTCGGGAGACGCAACGGTCAAGGACGCCGCCTGGCATTACGACAAACCCAGTAAGGCCGCTGAACCGCTTAAGGATTATGTCGCTTCCGATGAAGGATTGGGCGTCACAGTAGAGGGCAGCGCAAAACAGGAAATCAAGAGGCCGTGGTAACGCGGAAAACTGTATTACGTGGTTTCACACCTCAAATTAAGTAGTTTCACCTATTCCGTTTTATTACCGGATAACGTAGATTGAGCAAGCATCTGGCACCGGATTAGACATGAGAGGGCTGCAGTGCGTATGATCAAAGAAACGGATACGGTTACGCGGATATGCTATTGCGGACAGGCAGTTACGGTCGATTCCGATGCCCGTTTCACCTATTCCACTTGCGCTCGTTGCCCACGGTGCGGCGCCGAAGCCTTTGTCACCCGATACGAACGGTTTGGTACGTCGCTCAACCAGTTGGTCTTCAAGTGCAGTTCATGTTTCGACCAGTTCGAAGCGGGCATCGACAACATTTCACTGATGTAATGGAAGTGCTAGTCTCGGGGATAACATCGTTACGCCCTGGTCTGAGTTCCTCGGTGAATTCCAACTCCCCGTATTTGCATTTGTATGTTTTCTTAGGAGTAACAGATGGGTAACATCCGAATAATCAGCCACAGCCCCAAGGCCTTTACCGACCGTATTGAGGCGGGAAGACTGCTTGCTGCGGAACTAATCTCTTATGCCGGTCGGAAAGCAGTGGTGCTTGGCGTACCCCGCGGCGGTATGGCCGTGGCCAGGGAGATCGCCCGGCGTCTCGATGCCGACTTGGATATCGTCCTGTCTCGCAAGTTGCGCAGCCCGGGCCAGCCGGAGCTGGCCTTCGGCGCCATATCCGAGGACGGCCAGGTCTCGCTCAACCGGAACGTCGTGCAAATGCTCGGCATCAGCGACGACTATATCGAACGGGAAAAATCTTTCCAGATGGCGGAGATCAGCCGCCGTAACCGGCTGTTCCGTGAGGTCAGGCCCAAGGTGCCGCTGGCCGGGCTGACCGTCATCATTACTGATGACGGTGTGGCCACTGGCGCCACTTTCAAAGTCGCGCTGGCCGCCGCCCGCCATGAGTCACCAGCCCGTCTTGTTGCCGCCGTGCCGGTAGGACCGGAAGACACCATTTCCGAGATGGCGGCCATCGCCGACGAGATACTCTGCCTCCGCAGCCCGGCCGGTTTCGGCGCCGTAGGCCAATTCTATGAAAGCTTCGACCAGCTTGAGGATGAGGATGTATTGGCCATCCTTCGTGAAGAGAGCCAGCGTTCACCAAATCAGGCCACTGCAGGCCAATCCGCCTGAAAAACCGACCGAATCACTGAGAATTTGATAAAAGCGCAAGGGGCAGGATGATCATCCTGCCCCGGTTTTTGATACCTGGGTTGCCACCTCTCAATCGCCACATTTCAACATTTTTCTGAGTTTAAATATACTCAAGGTAAAAACGACCCTCACCCGTCTCCTCATCCCACTGATCATTCAATTTCCCGGGATTGTAAGATCAGCGGCGACCGCGGCGGTGTAACTGTTCAGCCCTTGCCTGTTCCATGGTCAACACTTTTCCCGGATAACCCACATATCCACACTGGAAACACTGGGCGTAAGTCCCATACTCATCGCTGTCCTCGAACAGATCCCCTTTTCCACACCTCGGGCAACTCTTGAAGTGGTACATAGCCTGGTCCCCTTTCTTAAATTCTATCGGTTAACCCGGGGAAAATTGAGGTCTTCCCTTACCGGTTCTACTTGCTGACTTTGCTGGTCATGATCGAATTCACCGCCGATCTTCCATGCCCCAACGATGCCCGCCCCCAGCAGCAAACCCATGCTTATCACCAGTTCCATTTTTAATACCTCGCGACCGGATATTTTCCGATGTGCTTATTGAACCTTAAAATAATCTGTTAGGAAATACGTAAAACTACCTAGTATTGGCGAAAAATGCCCTGAATTTTGATCGAATCACTATTCTTGGTTGACATAGCGTTGTTAAGAAATAAATTTCAAAGAAATCTGTTCTGGCGGCTGGAAGTAATTTGAGTTATAATTTCTAATATGCTGTCGGGAATTGATTTACCCCACAACTCAGGAGGCGCACCATGACCGTGACAATCTTTCTGGCGGATGATCACAGCGTGGTACGCAGCGGCATAAGGGCTGTGCTTGAAGGTCAGAACGATTTCGAGGTGATCGGAGAGAGCAGCGACGGGCTGGAATCGGTGCAATTGGTGGAAAAACTCCATCCGGACGTGCTTATCGTTGATTTGATGCTTCATGGGATATCCGGCATCGAAGTTTGCCGTCAAGTAGTCAAGCGATCGAATCGGACGTGCGTTATCCTTCTGTCGATGTACGGAAACGAAACCTACGTCCAGGGAGCCCTGCGTGCTGGCGCCAAAGGGTATCTTCTCAAAGAATCCACCGTCGATGAATTGGTCGCCGCTGTCCGGGATGTCATGACCGGCCGCCACTATCTTTCGTCGGCATTATCGCAGCGGGCTATCGAATCGTATATCAAGCAAACCGAAAACGACGCTGTCGTCGACCCGTACGAACAGTTATCCACCCGGGAACGGGAAGTCCTGCACATGGTGGTCCGGGGACATACCGGCGCTGACATTGCTAAACGCCTGTTCATCAGCCCTCGTACTGTTGAAGCCCACCGGGCGAACCTGATGCGTAAGCTCAATCTCAAGAACCACAGCCAGTTGCTCCGTTACGCCCTGCAGAAAGGCTTCGTGCCGCCGGAACCGGAAACCCTCAACGAAGCAGCCGCTCCCGACACGGAATAATTCTCCTGGCAAGTCAGTGTCGATACGGCTTGATGGCGTGGTCTATTAACCGGGATTAGCGGTCAGGTACTTAACGAACCATTTTCCCGCCAGCCGCTGTACTTCATCCAGCTTGCCGGGCTCTTCGAAGAGATGGGTGGCTCCCGGCACGATGGCGAGTTCTTTCTCGACGTGTAGCTGCTCCATGGCGATCTCGTTGAGCCGGATGACCTCTGTATCGTCACCGCCCACGATCAGCAGCGTCGGCGCCGCCATCTTGCCGAGATATTCCGCCGCCAGGTCGGGACGCCCGCCCCGGGACACCACCGCCGCCACCCTTTCCGGTCGTTGCGCCGCGGCCACCAGCGCCGCGGCGGCTCCGGTGGAAGCTCCGAAATATCCGAGTGATAATCCCCGTGTTTCGGTGCGGGTACCCAGCCAGTCGGTAACACTAACCAAACGTTCCCCCAGAAACGGGATATTGAACCGTAATTCCGCTGTAATATTATCTATGGATTCTTCGCTTGAAGTGAGAAGATCGAAAAGCAAAGTTCCCAGCCGCGCTTGCCGGAGTCCGGCCGCCACCCGCCGGTTGCGGGTGCTCAGTCGGCTCGAACCGCTGCCGTGAGCAAACACCACCAATCCGGTAGCCCCTTCCGGCAAGCAAAGATCTCCGGACAATCGTGTCTCACCGACCGGGATCGTTACAGGACATTCACCACCGTTCATCTCTGACTCCTGCGAAAGACTAATATCACCTTTATTGTATTCCTTGATCCGCCAATTCCATAGTGAACAACGAGGAGGGAATCGTCACAGTATCTTACACTCGCTTTCATGAACGAGCGAAACCTCTGGCAATCTCCTTACGGCAATACGCGCGCTATTTTGCTATAATCCCCTTTTATTAATTTTCAAAGGTGTTTGATGACATTACCTTCAAAATGGAAAACGTCCTCCCGGCTGGCTACCGCCGCATTGCTGGTGGTAGCCGCGGTTTGGGGATCGACTTTCGTCGTAGTCCAGGAAGCCGTGTCCCGAATGCCGGTCCTGGATTTCTTAGCCGTACGCTTCGCCGTGGCAGCGTTTGTTATGATCGCTATACGTCCGCACTGCTTCCGAGGTATGACCCGGCTGGGCTTCGCACGTTCGACGGGCCTGGGTTTAACTCTCGGTCTGGCATATATCGCCCAAACATTCGGACTGCAGCAGACCTCAGCTGCCATTTCCGGTTTCATCACCGGCATGTTCGTGGTGTTCACGCCGTTATTGTCGGCAGTCATTCTGCGCCGTAAAATCGGTACCAATGTCTGGATAGCGGTCGCTCTGGCTACTGCCGGTTTAGCGCTGTTGAGTCTGTACGGTTGGTCCGTCGGCGGAGGCGAGATTCTGACACTCCTCTGCGCTCTGCTGTTCGCTCTTCACATCATCGGCCTTGGCGAATGGGCCGGCAAACATGATGTCTATGGCCTGGCGGTGATTCAGATCGGCTTCGTGGCCGTGATATCCTTCGCCGCCGGCCTGCCCGACGGCCTGACGCTGCCGCCTGATGCCGCCACCTGGGCAGCTGTCGGCTTGACGGCTGTCTTCGCCACCGCCGCCGCCTTCCTAATTCAGACATGGGCGCAGTCCCTCATGTCACCGGCGCGCACCGCGATCATTATCACCATGGAACCGGTCTTCGCCGGTGTTTTCGCCGTTCTTTTCGCCGGTGAGCACCTGACGATGCGCGTTATCGCGGGCGCCGCTTTGGTGCTGGCGGCAATGCTGCTAGTGGAACTCAAACAGGCGGCCTCACCGGTCGGATATCGCACCGGAGCCGTCGAACCGGTTGAAATCGCACCTGATCCGGTGGCTATCACCGCCGATTTCGAGTCTATCGAATCGGCATAATTGGACCGTACCAATCTCGTCCGACGCCGGTTTACACCAGAACTTCAGTCCAATAGATGTGTGTATTCCTTGACGGCGTTTTGAGTCTGGAAAAAACCGTCCTATAATCAAGTTAAACAATGATGGAGGTACATGATGAGTGACCAAAGAGTCCCGTTCACGGTAGAAAACGTAAAAAAGTGCGTCTGCGGCAAATGTCCGGTCCAAGCCGGTAGCCAGTGTTCCAAGGGTAAAATGGGCGATATCCAGAATGCGCTGGCGCAAAACCCTTTGCAGGCTGATGCCATACCGGGTCTTTACTGCGCTACAGGAAAAGCCGCGTGTGGTGACCTCGATATGTCCAAGATGTGCATGTGCGGAGCCTGCCCCATTTGGGAGGAGTTCTCACTGCCGACCACCACGCCCATGGGGTACTATTGCCGCGATGGCAAAGCAAAGTAAAATAGACAGCGGAAATCCCGCCATTTCCTATAACTACATCAATCCGGGCCGACTTGCAGTCGGCCCGGTATTCTTTTTGGACGATTGCGCCTATCAGATGTGACGTTCACTTTCTCCCGGGCAACCGCCGGAGGACCGCACGCGCCGGAGCGCCGTCACCGCCCCCGATCTTCAATGGCAGACAAGCCAACTGGTACCGACCGGCGCTTACCCCGGACAGGTCAAGCCCTTCGATTATCCAGATTCCGGCTCCAAGTAAGGTGCGATGTACTTCACCGCCATCCTTATGGTATCCGCCCACCGACAGGTAATCCACCCCGACGGCAGAGATATCTCTTTCTGCGAGGTAACTCGCCGCTTCTACGGTTATGTAAACAAAGTCTTTGTTAAACTCGGTTCTTTCTTTCCACAATGCCGAGTTGTGCGTCTTGAAGAGGATTCTCTCTCCCTTCCGCAAACGGTGGCGGACGAGTTCCTCTGGCTTGATCGATTCCATGTCATCGATCTCTACAACCCTTGCCGGTCCCAGCAATACGCCCGGATCTAATTCATCCACTGCCGCCGCTCCTTTCAGAAAGTGTGCCGGCGCGTCCACATGAGTGCCGGAGTGTGACCCCATCGTCAACTGAGACAGTGTATGGCTGTCGCCTTTCGCTAGATCCTGAACGCGCTCGATGCGTACCGGAGGATCTCCCGGCCAGTGAACCATACCGTCGCACAGCGTTACCGAGATATCTATCCATTGATCAAAATATGTGCTCACGCCGGCATCCCCCAATAATTACTATCTCCATAAAATATAACAAATTACTGACGAAAGCTATATTCCGGCCTCTCAAATCAGATTTCGTCATGATTTTGGGACTTGCGGTAATTCAGGCTATCATTTTTGCTCCGAATTACGGGCAGTGTTATAATCCGCCCGCATGACCATGGGATATTTCATCTCAGTTATCGGCGCCTCACGCGCCTCCGCCGCCGAACTCAAGGTCGCGGAGGCCGTCGGCCGTGAAGTGGCGCTGGCTGGCGCTACGGTCGTCTGCGGCGGTCTGGGAGGTATCATGGAAGCCGCCTGTCGCGGCGCGGTGGAAGCCGGCGGCATGACCATCGGCATCCTGCCCGGTGAACACCGGGAGACCGCCAACCCATACGTGCGGATCCCCATCGTAACCGGTCTGGGTTATGCCCGAAATTCCGTGGTGGCTAAAACCGGCCAGGCGGTGATCGCCATCGGTGGCAGTTACGGAACCCTGTCGGAAATCGCCTACGCACGGCAGGCCGGCATCCCCGTTATCGGATTAGGTAGTTGGAGTATTTCCCGGAATGGGACCACGGATACTTCGATAATCTGCGCTGAAACCCCGTCAACCGCCGTTAAACTGGCTTTGTCTAAGATCTCCGAAGTCCTCGAATAAGTCATAAATTAGTGAGGTAGTTTTCGATGCTGACAATCAAGAACGTTATCGGCCATGAAATTCTGGATTCCCGCGGCAACCCCACCGTTGCCGCCACCGTGACGTTATCGGACGGGGTTACCGGTTGGGCGGCGGTACCGTCAGGCGCCAGCACCGGCACTCATGAAGCAGTAGAACTGCGTGATAACGACCCCAAACGCTATCATGGTAAAGGTGTCCTTAGGGCGGTATACAACATCCATAAAGAGTTGGCCCCGATGCTCCTCGATTGGCCGGCCAACGATCAGAGATTCATTGATCACACCTTGATAACGCTCGACGGAACGGAAAACAGAAGCCGCCTGGGAGCTAACGCTATCCTGGCTGTGTCGCTGGCATCAGCGCGGGCGACCGCCAATTCCAAAGGGATATCATTATTTCGTCATTTGAACGGGATCGGCGGCTACACCCTGCCGGTTCCTCTTCTGAACATTTTGAACGGCGGCCGCCACGCCGCCAATTCCACCGATTTTCAGGAGTTCATGATCGCCCCGGTAGGCGCGTCGACCTTTTCAGATGCCCTGAGCATGGGTACCGAGATTTACCAATCGCTCAAAGCCATACTCAAGAAACAGGGGTATAGCACCAATGTCGGCGACGAAGGCGGCTTCGCCCCATCGCTCAAATCCAACGCCGAGGCGGTCGAGATCATCATCAAGGCCATCGAGAAAGCCGGCTACGCGCCGGGCAAGGACTGTTTCATCGCCCTGGACTCCGCGGCTTCGGAACTCTACCGTGACGGTAAATACGCCTTGGAGCGAGAAGGTAAAACGCTTTCTTCCGCCGAGCTTATCGAGTTTTACGCCAAATGGGTGACGGACTACCCCATTATCAGCATCGAGGACGCCCTGTTCGAGGATGATTGGGAAGGCTGGAACCTTCTGAATCAGAGGATCGGCGCCAAGGTGCAATTGGTCGGCGACGATCTTTATGTCACCAACCTCAAGCGCCTGGAGCGCGGTATAAAAGAGCAGTCTTCGAATTCGATCCTCATTAAGCTCAATCAGATCGGCACACTCACCGAGACCATCGCCGCCATTGAGATGGCTCATAAGAGCGGTTGGACGGCTATCGCCAGCCACCGCTCCGGCGAGACCGAGGACACCACTATCGCCGACCTGTCGGTCGCCCTCGCTACCGGACAGATCAAGACCGGGGCTCCCTGTCGAGGGGAACGCACTTGCAAATACAACCGACTGCTGGCCATCGAGGAAGAACTGGGAACCGAGGCGCGATACGCGGGAAGAGCAGCCTTCAATGGACGATAATGTTCCGGAATATTCACGAACAAATCCAACCGTTAGTACGGTCTCGGAACGATCATCGTGGTGGCGGGGACGTTGCGGACTATCGAAGACGGTTTCCGCCGCTCGTTCAACGTGCCGTTAGATCCAGTCGATATACCTGCCACGCTTCCAGGTGTCGCGCTCCCATTTTCTTATAAAACTGGTGAGCTGGCGTATTCCAATCCAACGCGGTCCACTCCATCATACCGCATCCCCGCAGTTCCGCCTCCCCGATTATCGCTTGAAACAGCGCTTTGCCAACTCCCCGCCCCCGATACTCCGGGAGAACGATAATGTCTTCGAGGTACAATTTCGGCATAGCATTGAAGCTGCCCCAGGTCTCGTAGACGATGGCGCAACCTGCTGCTTTCCCATCATCCTCCACCAGGAAGGTTTCAAACCGCGGCCGCTCCCGCTGCATTTCGGCGACGCACCGCTCCCGGGCCGCAGCGTCCGGCGGCTCTAGTTTTTCGAATTCAGCCAGGGCGGTGATGAGATCGATGACAGCCCCAGCATCTTTGGCGGCAGCACGGCGGACTACTATTTTTTCATTCATATATTAAGTCTTAAAGTAACCAGTCCCGGGCGCGGGTGGTCTCAAAGCAGATCGACGGCAGGCATCCCCGGGCGGCGCCGGAACTGCGTTTCGTACAGCCGAGCGTACAGCCCGCCGCGAGCCATCAGTTCCGGATGAGTTCCCTGTTCGATGATACGCCCCCGATCCATAACCAGGATCTGGTCGGCAGCCAGTATCGTGGACAACCGGTGAGCGATGACGATGCTGGTGCGCCCGGCCATCACTCGTTTCAGGGCTTCCTGAATCAGGGCTTCGGACTCGGAGTCCAGGGAACTGGTAGCCTCATCCAGTACCAGGATGCGCGGGTCTTTCAGGATGACCCGCGCCAGCGCCAGCCGCTGCTTCTCGCCGCCGGACAACCGATAACCCCGCTCCCCTACCACCGTATCGTAGCGCGCCGGCAGTCCGGTGATAAAATCGTGGATGTTCGCCGCCTTCGCCGCCGCCTCCATCTGCTCCTGTGTGGCGTTAGGACGGGCATAGAGCAGGTTCATCCGTATGGTGTCGTGAAACAGGTAGGTTTCCTGGGTAACCATGCCTATTTGTTCCGTCAATGATGCTAATGTCACATCTTTGAGGTCGATGCCGTCGATCAGGATATAGCCGGAGACCGGATCGTACAGCCGCGGGATAAGATAGGTCAGCGTCGTTTTACCCGCCCCGCTAGGACCCACCAGGGCCACCAGTTGTCCGGGTTCGGCGCGGAACGAGACATGTTCAAGCGCCTGTTCCCGCGCCTGGGTCGGTAAAACGATCCCGACTCCTTCGCCATTGCCCTCGCCGTTGCCCGGTTTGACCGCCCGATCCCCGGACAGCACCGCCATCACATCCTGGTCCCCACCGAACCGTTTAACGTCCTTGAGCAGCATCTGTTCATCGACCGTATAACGGAAGCTCACGTCCTTGAATTCCAGCTCGCCCCGAACATCCCGCAGCACCATCGCGCCGGGTTTTTCAAATATCTCATGCGGCAGGTCGATAACCTCAAAAACCCGTTCGAAGCTGACCATAGAGGTAGCGAAATCCACCGGAGCATTGGTCAGCGTTTGTAACGAGTTATAAAGACTGGCCAGGAGAGCCGCGAGGGCGACGATTGTACCAATAGACAACGCGCCCTGGATCACCAGATAGCCGCCGACGCCGTAAACCAGGGCGACACCGACGGAAGATAAAAGTCCGATACTGACGAAAAAGATCATACCGGTGACTGCCCGGCGAACGCCGGCTTCCCTGACCTCGGCGGCGCGTTCCTTAAAACGCTCGTCCTCTACGGTGGCACGGCCGAACAACTTGACCAGCAGCGCGCCGGAAATATTCAGCAGTTCATGCATCACCGCGTTCATCTTGGCGTTATAATCCATTTGTTCGCGGGCTATAATCTGGAGGCGCCTGCCCAACCTGCGGCCGGCCAGCAGGAAGAAAGGCATCACAATCACGCTGATCAGGGTGAGCCGCCATTCCAATACCGCCATCACGGAAATCAACACTATCGACTGGATCAGGCTGGTGAAGATTGTGACAAAGGTATTGGAGATGGCGGTCTGCGCCCCCACTACGTCATTATTGAGGCGGCTCATGAGCTCACCGACCTTGGTGTTGGTAAAGAAATTGAGCGCCATCCGTTGCAGGTGAGCGAACAGCGCCACCCGGAGATCATAAACCACGCCCTCACCGACCTTGGCGTTGAATCGCCGGAGCAGCACGTTCAGAACGCTGGTCAGTATAGGGACCAGCAGCAGCGCGACAATGAGCCAGCCCAGTTCGGTCAGGTTCCCATCTGGTAGGGTTTTGTCGATCAGCCGGCGCAAAATAAGAGGGGTCGCCAGCGCCAGGCCGGTGGTGGCCATGGTGATGAGCACCATCGCTCCAATCCACCCCCGGTACGGCGTCGCATAGGTCAAAATCCGTCTGAGCAGTCGCCTGGTCACTTTTGGTTTGCCGTCCTGGGCGCCTATGGTCGCCCAGGGAAACCCGTGGATCATCGACATGTTTTGTTTCCGTGGGCTGACTTCATGGGCAACGTTTGAGGTAATCGATCCCGGTTAAGCGGCGGCCATTGTGTCTGGTGCATTCGCTCTGCGCAAGTGTTTAGAGAGTAATATAATAATCGTTTGAACATTGTGTATTATGTTATCACAAGTGTATCCAGGTGCGCTCTGCTGCCAACGATGTATGGAGTTTACACGCCGATGACAGGTGTACCCAGTAATAACTCAATTCAGTTTACCGCTCGACCGGATACCCGTGAACCGGGCTACGTACCATTTGAAGATCAGGAACAGGCGACAAATGGCGGCACGTCACCATCGGCTTTCGCCGCCCTGAACTGGTCCGCGGGCACACCCGTCAGCAGTTTCGCCGATAATCCCTTGATTTCCGGATCATTGGACTGATCGAGGGCGCTTGAAGCATATCGGACCACCAGATCCCAACGTTTTAATTCTGTAGCAGCCACCGCCGCGACAAACGTAGGCACCACGGTTTTGGCCCAGAAATTAGCGGATTCGTATTTTTGAAGTGCAGCAGCCGGGTTCCCGGCATCCAGGAGTTCCTGCATGGCTACCGCCATCGCCGTACCCGGAGGATCGGCGCCTTCGGTTATGCCGCCTTTATGCAAGGCCAGGCATCCACCGAAACAGCGGCCGTCTTTGAAATGAGGGCAATCGACGCAATGCGGGAAGCAGCCGCTTTCGAGCAGTTGATAGTCGGTATTCAGCCGAAACCAATCGCTCAATTCCTGTTCGCTGCTGAAATCGGTCACTTTTACCCGCTGCAAGGTTGAAAGCGCAAAGCACCGCAGCGCCTCCAATTCTGGAGTGACATCGATCACCGGTTCACACGACCCCATCCGAGAGGCGGTGCCGTCATGGTACTGTCTTACCCAGGCCATCTGCTCATCGGTGAAAAAACACAGCGGCAGCGGGCAGTCGAGCAACGCCTCTATCTTCAGGCGAGCCGCCTCCTGAAGCATCTCGAAACACTTGTCGGCGGTCACCCGGTACTGCTCCGGTGTCACCACGCTGGATGGGAAATCCCTCTGGGGGTTAGCCACCGTCCAGCGGAAATTGGATCGTCCCAGCCGGTGAGCCAGTTCAGGCATGAACTTGGGGTCGAAGTCCGGCCGCCAGACATTGAATCCCAGGATCACCCTGAAGCCCCGCCTGATAGCGGTCTCGATATTATTCATGACCTTATCGAAATGCTTGGGATTGCGGTAGTCCCGGGGTTCATTAACATTGAAAATGATACCGGAATCGTCAGGCCCGATGTTTTCCAGCAGCCTGTTTTTAAAGATCCCCCCGGTCAAAATGCGCAATCCAGTGCCGGGACTGGTCTTCCGGAAAAGCGCGATGATAGCCGGTAGTTCCGGATGCAGGAATGGCTCACCACCTAGGAGCGAAAGATACGGCAATTGGGACTGACGCGCCCAGACCGCCAGTTTCACCACATTTTCCATCGGCACCAACGCCGCTTTGCCTTTTTCTCGTTCGCCGGACTCAAAACAGTAAGGGCATGAGTTTGTGCATGCCCTGGCCAGTACCAGATTCATATCATCCCCATCGCTTCAAAAAATCTCTAAACAGCCTCGATTATATTCCGTAACCTCGATGCGGTCAACGGGATGCGGACAATCCGATCAAGCAAATTACCCCCGTTTGATCAGGGGAAGTTGGACGTTCACAACCAGAGAATTCCAGACAAATCTGAACACCAGCCTCATCCCCCGTCCAAAGACGGATGCTCCTTCTCCACGAACCAACCTGCCGGATCGGACAGGTATTCCTTATAATCGAGGAGCGCTAACTCATGCTCCCATTCCTCATTCGCGATAGACCCGAACAATTCCTTTTCAGTAGTGTATGCGGCTTTATCCGAGTGATCCTTGTAGAATTCATAGCTCTTCCTCTCCTTGTCGATCGCAAGCTGAAGAGCCTCAACTTCGCTTGAACTACCGTTCACCGTCACTCCCAACTCCCGGCAAGTCTCAATGAGATTGTTCCGGATGTCGTGAACACCGCGTTTTTCGGGTCCGGATGACGGCCAGCCATGCCCCTTGGTTATAGATTCATAAAACTCTTCGAACCTGCGCCGATGCCCGTCCTCCTCCTCCGCCAGAGACAGGAGCAGTTTCCTTCCGGCCTCGTTATTGCTCCCTTCGCTTGCGACCAGGTAGCATTCCTTGGCTTCCGACTCCATCTCCATGGCGAGGTTGATCGCCTCAAGCAGTTTTTCCTGTTCGTCTGTAATATCCATGTTGAATCTCCTGATCTCGGTTTTTATGGCATTGCTCTCTATCCAAGATATGGGCTTATCACGTTGTTGTCAAGAATTGGCTGCGAATTTTTCGACCGGGTTGGTCTGTAAGCTTAACAATAAAGCCCCCGAAATCGGAGGCTCTGGCTTAATATATTTTGGCGCGCCTGGAGGGATTCGAACCCACGACCCTTGGTTTCGAAGACCAATGCTCTATCCCCTGAGCTACAGGCGCGGGGAAGCGGATTGGGGTGGGTAGTGGGGGTCGAACCCACGGTCTTCAGGGCCACAACCTGACGCCTTAACCACTCGGCTATACCCACCGCGCAAATAGTTATTATAGCCAATGTGTCCCCCAACATTCAATTTATTTGCCGGTGAGATTAAACGACTGGTCTTTTCCGATGTCCAGCCCCATCGGTATCCCCTGTCTTGAGAACTGATGGCTGCAGACTGATAACTGAAGACGACAACAGGATGCTAACAACTCGAATCGTTGAATTATCATTCAACAATATGCTATAAATAACCAGTTTAGCTTGAGGTACGTTTAAAGATGTCCTACAAACACACCGCTCCGGATTACACGCGCCGCGTCGTCATCACCGGCATCGGCATGGTCAGCCCGCTCGGCCTGAACACCGAAACTACCTGGGACGGTCTCATCAACGGCCGCAACGGCATTGAATACCTGACCCTTTTCGACGCCTCCCCCCTTGAAACTAAATTCGGCGGCGAGGTCAAGAATTTCGAGCCAGGGGATTATATCGGTAAAAAGGACATCCGGCGCATGGACCGCTTCGCCCAGTTGGCCGTGGCCGCGGCGCGGATGGCTGTCGAGGAGTCTAAGGTGGACGTCGCCGCGAAGGGCGAGGGGATCGGCGTCATCGTCGGCTCCGGAATCGGCGGCCTCACCACCCTGTTCGATCAGGCGCAGGTTTATATTGAAAAAGGCCCTTCCAAGGTTACGCCGTTCCTCATCCCGATGATGATCTCGGATATCGCCGCGGCCCAGATCGCTATTTCCATGGGCCTCAAAGGCCCCAACTTCTGCACCACTTCAGCCTGTGCCTCCGGTTCCGACGCCATCGGCACCGCTTACGAAAGTATCCGCCAGGGCCGCGCCGACATCATGCTGGCTGGCGGTACCGAGTCTGGCATGAACCCCCTGGCCTTCGCCGCTTTCAACTCCCTGAACGCCCTGTCGACCAACAACGACGATCCCCACCACGCATCCCGTCCCTTCGACGCCGCCCGCGGCGGTTTCGTCATGAGCGAAGGTGCCACCGTGGTCGTCCTTGAGGAACTTAACGAAGCACTCGAACGCGGCGCCCATATCTACGCAGAGGTCATCGGCTACGGCTCTTCCTGCGACGCCTACCATATCGTGCAGCCCGTTGAGACCGGCGCCGGCGCCGCCCAGGCGATACAAATGGCGGTCGACCGTGCGGGTATCGACCCGAACGAGATCGATTACGTCAACGCCCACGGCACCTCCACCCAGCTCAACGACAAGATGGAAACGGCAGCCATCAAGACCGTGCTTGGCGATCACGCTTATAAAGTAGCTATCAGTTCCACCAAGTCGATGCTGGGGCACCTTATCGGCGGCGCCGGCGCCATCGAATGCGCCATCTGCGCTCTGACTATCAAAAATGGTATAATTCCGCCGACGATCAACTACGAGACTCCGGACCCGGATTGCGACCTGGATTATGTACCTAACACCGCCAGAAAAGCAGAAGTACGCACCACTCTGTCCAACTCTTTTGGGTTCGGCGGTCATAACTCTGTGCTCATTTTACGTCAATACGCTGAGGAATAGCGCTTGCGCGGCGCCCGCTGGCAGGTAGCTTCCGCTCCGGTGCCGGAGGACCTCAGCAGGTGTTATCCGGCGCCCATGGCGCGCATCCTGGCCAACCGGGGCATTACCACCACGGAACAGGCCGAACTCTTCCTGACCGGCGATGCCCGCCTCTCCGGCGACCCGATGCTCCTGCCGGATATAGAACAGGCCATGACCCGCGTTTATCAAGCCATCCTCCGTGGCGAACACATCGCTGTCTACGGCGACTTCGACACCGACGGCATCACCGCTACCGCCATAATGGTCACCGGCCTGAAATGCCTTGGCGCCGATGTCATCCCCTATATCCCCCACCGCATGACCGAAGGTTATGGCCTCAAGACCGCCGCCCTGAAAAAACTGTCAGAAATAGGCGTCACCCTGGTGGTCAGCGTGGACTGCGGCATCAGCGCCGTCACCGAGGTCAAGGCCGCCACGAAGTTCGGTCTCGATATCATAGTCACCGATCATCACCTGGCACTGCCGGAACTGCCTCCCGCGGTGGCTGTAGTCAACCCACGGCGGCCGGGCTCCCGGTACCCCTATAGTGACCTTGCCGGCGCCGGCGTGGCCCTAAAGGTCGTAGAAGCCCTCTTCGGCGGCATGGGTAAGGCACTGCCCCGGGAACACTTCCTGGAACTGGCCGCTCTGGGTACCGTGGCCGATATCATGCCGCTCACCGGAGAGAACCGCTACCTGGTCAAGGAAGGTCTGAAACACCTGAACGACCACCCCTCGCCGGGACTTTTAGAGATTATCAACCTTTCCCGATTAAAACCGGGGCAGTTAGAGGCGGAAAGCATCTCCTGGACGGTGGCGCCGCGCCTGAACGCCGCCGGCCGGCTGGATCACGCGATGGCCGCTTACGATCTGCTCACGGCTGCCACCGCCGAAGATGCCAGGGACCTGGCGGCTGTGCTTGAAGAACGAAATCTGGAACGCCAGCGGCTGACCCTGACCTACGTCAACAAGGCGCGGGAACAGGTGCTCTCCGGCCCGCTCGGCCCTTTGCTATTCATCGAAGACGAGGAGTGCCCGCTGGGCATACTCGGTCTGGTTGCCGGGCGGCTGGCAGATGAGTTCTACCGGCCGAGCATCGTCGTCCGCCGCGATGCCGAAAAAGCCACTGCCAGCTGCCGCTCGATCCCGGGGTTCAATATCACCGGGGCAATAGATCGATGCGGCCATCTGCTGACCCACTATGGCGGTCACGCGCAGGCTGCCGGCTTCAGCCTTAAAACATCCGACCTGCCGGAGTTATCCGCACTGCTAACGGAGATCACCGCCGGTGAATTGGCCTTACTCGATTTACAGCCGGTGCTGTCGATAGACGCTGAGGCTACACTACGGGAATTGGGTGGCGGGTTATTCCCGATGCTCCAGGAGTTAGCGCCCTTCGGCGAAGGTAATCGCCCGCCGCTCTTCGTATCCCGGTGCGTCAGTGTCACGGATTATCGCACTATGGGTTCTAACGGAGAGCACCTGAAACTGCGTCTTACCCAAGGGGGCGCTGTCTGGGAAGCGGTCGCTTTCAGGCAGGCAGAGGAGATAAAGAAAATCCTCCCTGACCCGTTGGATGTGGTGTATAATCTGGAACTGGACCGGTTCAACGGCCGCGAGACGCTGCGCCTGAACATCGTGGATTTCGCGCCGTCAATCTAACCGCAGGGGTCGACATGAACGATACCGTGGGAATTATTCTGGCACTGATCCTCGCCTATCTGGTCGGCAGCGTTCCCCTGGCCTATCTCATGGGACGTTGGATCAAGGGTTTCGACATCCGCCTGGTCGGTACTAAAAACATGGGCACCATGAACACCTTTTACCAGGTGGGATTCTGGCCGGGCATGCTGGTGCTCACCGTTGACATCGGCAAGGGCGCTCTCGCCGTCGGTATCGCCCGCGCTCTGGAGACCCCGCAACTAATTGAACTGGCTGCCGGCATGGTAGCCGTGGCCGGCCACGTTCTCCCGGTCTGGTTGAAGTTCAAGGGTGGCAAGGGTGGGGCTACCTGTATCGGCGTACTGGCGTTTCTGATGCCCTGGGGGATACCCATCTACGCCGGCGCTTTCGGTGTGTTTCTTCTCATTACCCGTTTCCCAACGTTAAGCTACAGTGTCGCCTTCGTCACTTTCGGGTTCGTCGCGTGGCTGATCTATGATTCGCTGCTCTACGTCGTTTACACCCTGGCGTTGCTATTGATCCCGGGTTTCCAATACATTATGAGGGTGAAGCAGATCGGCGAACGATCGACCGGTTTCAAAGACGCCGTATTTAGAAAGAGCATCCGGGATCGGCGTTAACAGGGGATATCATCGTTCGGGGAAAGTGCCTGCTCCCGAACGGCCGATATGAACATGTGGCGACGGTTCGAATATCCGGGGTTTGTTATTTATTCCCCGCAGGCTTCCGTTTTCCTTCCGGACCATAATAACTGGGATACAGTTTGCCAAGGCATTCCGGGCAAATACCATGGGTGAACTCGGCTTCCGAATGGGTGCTGATATACTTTTCGACGCTACTCCAGTATCCCTTATCGTCACGTATTTGCTTGCAGTTGGCACAAATAGGAAGCAGTCCTGACAGCGTCTTGACCTGGGCCAACGCTTCCCGTAATTCCGCTTCAACCCGGCGGCGTTCAACAATATCCCGCTCCAAGGCCAGGTTAGATTGAGTCAACTCCTTGGTGCGGTCTCTAACCCGATCTTCCAATAATTGCTGATATTCCAGCAATCGTTTCTTACCTTGTTCATAACCGTTTATCAGTCCGACTTCAGCTAAGCCTATAAGACCGATTATTATCATTTCCAGAAAAAGATACGGGTGCCAATTCGTTGAAAGAAAAATCGTTGCATATGGAATGGTAATAGCCCCGAGCGCCGCCCAGAAAAAGAAGCCGACACTGAGACCGAAACGCCATGTCGCCAATGCCACCACCGATAAGAATACCGCTTGCTGCAAAGCAAACAACGTCAGCTGCAGTTCATCGCCTACCGGTGCCTCACCCTGGATCAGACCGGCATAAACAACAACGGTAAAAAATAGTCCCAAGCCCGCTATGAGCCAGAACTGGCGGTTGCGGTAAAGATTCACCGGTACTCCTGAACGAATATAACTCAGCATTTAATCATATCGTTTTCTGGAAAGCAAAATTGTCGGAAAACATGGATTGATATAACTCTGGAAGTTTCGATGAGCTATTAAGGAAGGTGAATTTCATAACTTGAGGTTGATTTTATTATATCAATTACAAGTTAGTTATTCAAAGCTGATCGCGAACTGAGGTCATTCCAAGTAATCCCCGCAATAAATCCTGCGCTGCCGCTTTATCGAGTGGTTCGTTGTTATTGCCGCATTTGGGTGATTGGATACAGGCCGGACAGCCTGATTCACAGGGGCATTCTTCGATCACCTTCAGGGTGGCTTCCCACATCTGTATCATCATCTCATAACCTTTCTCCGAGATGCCGACGCCTCCCGCATGGGCGTCATAAATGAAAATGGTCGCCGCGTCGGTATCGGGATGCAAAGGAGTTGACAGACCGCCGATATCATTCCGGTCGCATAATGCGTAAAGCGGTAGAATCCCGATTGCGGCGTGTTCCATTGCATGCAATCCTCCGGCGAAATCCCGTTCAATCGAAGGATTAGCGACCTGATGCGCCAGCCTTTCCGGTATCTCAAACCACAAGGCTATAGTCTCGAAGCGTTGAGGTGGCAGGGATAAAGGCTCTTCACCCAGCACTTCTTCAGTAAATTGAGCCTTGCGCTTGAAACCGACGACCGTGACCGTGACCTCCACTTCTCCAAGATACACCGGCACACCTCGGACAAAACTCGATCGTAGAACCTTCTTTACCGATAGTTCGGTAATGTCTTTTACCTCGGTGTAATACGTATCTTCGGTCGCTTCGACGCGTGCGATGCGACTGTCGGTATCCAACGCGCGGACAATATAGCTTTCTCCCTGGTGCAGGTAAATAGCTCCGGGGAATAGTTGAAAGAAAGCGGTGGCTGAATCCAGGACTTCCAGCAATGCGCCCGTGCCGCCGTCAAACACGGTGTATTCCTTTCCCGAGGTACCACGGATGCTTAATTCTCTCGCGGGATAAGAGATATCGGCAGTCAGGTAATAATGACCGCGGCGCTCTTTCAGGAGCCCCTGGTTGAGCAATTCGGTCAGACGCTCGATGTAGCCGGTGCCGAAATACACCTCATCCCTCATCGAGAGAGGCATCTCCCAGGCGGCGCACAAGATGTGGCCTGAGGCAATGTATCGATTATCCGGGTTCAACAGCGCGGCTTCATTCGAACGTCCGAAGAAAAACTCCGGGTGTCGCATGAAATACTGGTCCAACGGATCATTGCGGGCAACCAAAATCGAAAGTGAACGTTGTTGCCGTCTGCCGCTGCGCCCCGCTTGCTGCCATGCCGAGGCTACCGATCCCGGATAACCCGTGAGTACGGTAGCGTCGAGTGAGCCGATATCGATGCCCAGTTCCAGTGCGGATGTCGCTACCGCACCGTCTAAAAGCCCCCCGAATAGCTCCCGTTCGATCTTGCGGCGGTCTTCCGGCAAATAGCCCGCCCGATACGACTTGATACGGCCGGTTTTTTCGGGTGCGATCTTTGATAGCCGTTCCCTGGCATGGACATATATCACTTCTGCCAAGCGCCGCGTCCGGGCGAAGGCCAGGCTGCGGATGCCGCGTGCGATAAGGTCAGCGAAGAGAACCGTGGCTTCCGCCGAGGCGCTTCGGCGCTGACTTTTTGCAGGATCGGTGAGTGGCGGATTCCAAAATATAAAGTCTTTGCCGCCATAGGGCGAGCCGTTTGTATCGATAATCGTGAAATCTACACCGGTCAACGCTATTGCGAAGTCTTTTGGATTGGAGAGTGTAGCCGAGGCTAGGATAAACTGCGGCCGCGCCCCGTAACGAGCGCAGATTCTCCTCAAACGCCGCAAAAGAAGCGCCAGGTGAGAACCGAAGATTCCCCGGTAAAGATGGGCTTCATCGATGACAATATACCTCAAATTCGCCAGGTAACGCCGCCATTGCTGATGATTCGGCAGAATGCTCATGTGGAGCATGTCTGGATTGGACAGGATGAAGCGCGCTTCCCGGCGTATCGTGGCACGATCGAAACCCGGTGTATCGCCGTCGAAAGTATCGAACTCGTTCCGGTGGATGATATCCGGGCAAAACAGTTCGGTGATATGGCGTTTCTGGTCCTGTTCCAGCGCTTTGGTCGGCGATAGGTAAAGCGCCGTAGCGTTGGGATCTCTCAACATCGAATCTAACACCGGCAAATAGTATCCCAGGCTTTTACCTGAGGCCGCCGGAGTAGCGATAAAGACGTTTTCACCCCTGACGGCGGCATTCATCGCATCCGCCTGGTGGCGGTAAAGCGGCCACAATTTATGAGCTTGGAGACAGGCCAATAGCCTTGGATCCATAGGGGTATCGAGTGCCCCGAATTCCGCCGGCCGGGAGGGGATTTGTTCAAGATGCGCCATCTGATTTGCCATGTCCGACGTGGCTTGTAGATAGGCGACAAACTCCTGAGTGTTCATACTAGATATCTATTATTTCGATACTCGACTCAAGCATTTCCAGATCGAACGTCGACGCGAAGGAGAGTGCCTTGCTGAGAACTTCGTTGGTATGACGTTTGTCGTTGGAGAGACAGGCAACGGCGATGGCGGCCGTCTGCCAGAGATCCTGATCATCCACCTCGGCAGCCGTAACGTTATACCGGTTATGGAGTTGTGCCACCAGGGATTTTACTACCTGCCTTTTCTCTTTCAGAGAGTGGCTTTCCGGTAGTCTTATGCTGAATTGCAGTATGCCAACATTCATATTCGACCTCAATGGTGGCTTCACTTCATATCAACTAGGGGAACGGGTTCGCTCAACAGAACCCGATGCTGACCGGCGATCACTAGTCTTTCAATCGATATAATACGATCCCCGACGGCAATTTAGGATAAAAGTACGTACTTTTGCGCGGCATGCGGTCGCGGGCATCGGAAATGGACTGGATCGTCTCCGGCCGTACCGGCTTCAGGATAAAGGCGAATTGGAACTCACCGGACTCCACCCGAGACACTGTGGATTCACGATCATGGTCATAGGCGATACGTTCCTCGTCCATGGCGTTCATACCAAGAATCTTTTCCAGCACCACGTGGTCCACCACGCTTACATCCATACCTTTATAAGTTGCGGTATGATCCGCGGGCATCAGGAGTTCGACGATGGCAGGATCTTTTACCGTCAGACTCAACAATTCTTTACCATTCAAGCCGTAAACGAAAAACCGGGAACTCTGCTCGCCCATCAGCGGGTCGATCTGCTGCCAGCCACCGGGTAAGTCGAATCGCTCGACGTCGAAGTATTCACCAAGCCGCCCGGTCAAAGATTCGATACTCTCCACCGGCAGGCCTTTGACCAGACGATGTGTCGGCAGTATAAGCAGCCCCGGATCGGCCATATCGGTCAGCGACATCATCACAAAGTTGAGAGCGGCATCACGCGGAATATCCGGGTTGGCGGCATAACTCTCGTTACGATATGCCAGAGCGCTTTCGTAGCGGTGGTGGCCGTCCGCGATATAGATCGGCTTTTCTATAAATGACCTCTCGATGGCTGCCGCCGCCGTCACATCGTTCACCATCCACAGGCGGTGGAACTCTCCGTTTTCCCCGGTGAATTCCAGCGTTTCCGGCCAGCCGGATACTTGCTCGATGATATCGGCAATCGATCTTTCTTCATCCTGATACAAACCGAAAACTGGGCTGGTGTTGGCCTCAAGTGTACTGATAAGTTTGATGCGGTCCCTCTTGGGACCGGCAAGAGTTTTTTCATGAGGCCGGACGATCATCCTGTCCCACTCCTCCAGCCTCACCCGGGTGAACAGTCCACGGCGCCGCGCTGTCTGGCCTTCGTAGCTGAAGGTGTGTTCATGGAGATAATACGCCGGGGTTTCGTCCTGTTGCAATACACCGGATTTGAGCCATGATTCGAGGTACGTGAGCGCACGGGTATATCGGTTCTCGCTGTCGTCATCCCCCGGCAATGCCTTCGAATACTCGATGCGGATATAATTGTGCGGGCTGCTTTTTAATAGTTCTTCTTCCTGCTTTGGCCCGATAACATCATAAGGAGGGCAGATAACCGCAGTCATGTTTTCGATGGCAGGTTTGTAGCGTATAGCGTTAAAGGAACGGACGTCGGCCATAAATAATCCCTTCTTTCGTGATAAGGCGGAAAACCGTTAGTTTACCCGATTACCAATTGCCTTTCAACTGCCGTAATCGTATTTCATCATTCCCCGAGGTATCAGCGAGATTCGGACACCGTGTCTTCAATTCTATCAAAAAGCCTTCCTGGTTCGCCGGTGATACGTAAGTGGTGCCCGTAATATAGTTCTTACCATGGCGGAGTTCTATCATATTGCTCGATAGAGCCATGGATGAGATCATACCCTTGAACGGTCTTGCCGAAGTGATACGGACATATGGAATTCGCTCAAAGAAAGGTCCCATCCGCGCCAGCAGGTAAGTATTCCTGAACTCGTAGTAGGCGCCAAACCAGACCCAGAGCATGAACCCGATACCGGCGACCCCTCCGATAACCGCAGCCATCCGATATTCTCCGGGTATGATGATCATAGAGACGGCGAGCAGAACAATGATCCCCCAGATTAACAAACCGAAACCCGCGCTTTTGGCTGAGGGATAACGCATGGTTAATTTTCTACGCGATTGAAGCGGTTCATAGCTGCTTCAAGACCGTCCTCAATCATCACTTCGATCGCCTCGACGGCCCGGGTTACTGCCTCGTCGGCAATTTTCCGGTCTATAGCATCAAAATCCGAGAGAACGTGATCCACCACGTATCGCCCCGGTGTGCCTGCGGTTTCCGGCCGTCCGATGCCGATCTTCAAACGGGAGAACTCGGTTGAGCCGGTAGACGCTATGATCGATTTGAGACCATTGTGCCCCCCGGCGCTGCCGCCCGCCCGTATCCTGATGCGTCCCAGCGGCAGGTCCAAATCATCTTGGATGACGACGATATCGCCGATCTTGACCCGATAACGCCGCATCAGTGCGGCCACGGCGTCACCGGAAAGGTTCATATAAGTCTGCGGCTTGGCCAGCGCCACATCCAGCCCGGCAATGCGGCCTTCACCGGCGCGTGAGTGGCAGCATCGTTTGTCGAAGTTGATGCCGTGCTTCCGGGCCAGGGAGCTCAATACAGCGAACCCTATATTATGTCGTGTTCCCGAGTATTCCCGTCCCGGGTTGCCTAATCCGATGATAAGTTTCATCAGAGCAACCTCGGTTGCGGGTCGGTTGATGGTTTCAACTTCGCCAGCAATTCAACTTCGGAGATGATCTCGATACCCAGAGTTCTGGCCTTCTCCAGCTTGGATCCGGCCTCTTCACCAGCGACAAGATACCGTGTGTTTTTTGTGATATTAGGTTTGGTCACTCCACCAACCGCCCGTATCTTTTCCCAGGCCTGTTCCCGGCTCATCGTCTTCAAGGTGCCGGTGATAACAAACTCTTTGCCCCCCAATAGCGACGTTTCTTTCTTAAGCATCGAAACGGGTGGAGTCTGAAGTGCCGAGATTAAACGTTTGACAATCTCCTGATTCTGCGGCTGACCGAAAAACTCGATGACGCTGTCGGCGATCTTGTCGCCTATGCCGGGAATACCGCCAAGTTTCTCCCGCTCCGCTTTAGCCAGGGCTTCCAGGCTACCGAACTCACGCGCCAAAATGGCTGCGTTCTCCTCGCCTATGTGCCGGATACCCAGGGCAAAAATGACATTCGGCAGCGGGCGTATCTTGCTCTTTCCGATAGCGGAAATGATATTGGCAGCACTTTTTTCTCCCATGCCCTCACGGGAAGCCAATCGCTCGGCTTCAAGGTCATAAAGGTCGGCGATGTTCTTGACCAATCCCTCGGCTAAAAAGGCCACCGCTAACCGCTCCCCTACGCCGCGGATATCCATTCCCGGTCGTGATACGAAATGCTCCAATTTTTCCGCGAGCTGGGCCGGACAGGCGGCGTTGGGGCAATAGTACATCGCCTCACCTTCGGACCGGACTATTTCAGCCCCGCAACCCTCCACCGGACAACGGGCTTTCCCATCAGCGCTTCGCAGTTTGTCCTCGATACTGAAAACGGGCGGATTGCCCCTGCGCTTTTCCAACACCGGTCCCACCACTTGTGGAATGACGTCTCCCGCCCGCTGGATGACCACTGTATCGCCGATACGGATATCTTTGCGTCTGATATCATCTTCGTTATGTAATGAAGCTTGCCTGATGACCACCCCGCCCACAAATACCGGTTCCAGTATGGCATAAGGATTCAATGTGCCGGTGCGTCCCACGCTGATACCGATATCTTTCAACTGGGTTGTAGCCCGGTGTGCCGGGAATTTAAAGGCAATAGCCCATCGTGGTTCGCGGCCTGCCGCCCCCAGTTTCTCTTGCTGTACCAGGTTATCCAGCTTGACTACGATACCGTCAGCTTCGTATGGCAGTGTTTCCCGCTTCTCCAGCCACTCGTCATAGAATTTTTCGACTTCATCCATGGTGTCGAATCGTCTGTTGTTGGGATTGGTTCGGAAGCCCCATTCCTTGACCAGGTTTAAAGCCTCCCAGTGACTTTGCGGCATCTCGCCGTTATTCACCCAGCCGAGCATATAGATGAAAATATCCAGCGGGCGGCGGGCTGTTACCTTGGGATCCAGTTGCCGCACCGAGCCGGCGGCGGCATTGCGGGGATTGGCAAATAGGGGAAGCCCTTCCTTCTCCCGCTCCTTATTGAGCTTGTCAAAATTGGCTTTGGGCAGGTATACCTCACCGCGCACCTCAAATCGTTCCGGCGCTGTACCGTGCACCGCAAGCGGCAGACTTCGGATGGTGCGCAGATTCTGCGTCACGTTCTCACCCTCTTCACCGTCGCCCCGGGTCGCTCCGGTGACCAGGCTTCCGTTCTCATAGGTCAGGGCTACCGCGAGGCCGTCCATCTTGTGCTCACAGACGAAACGGAGATCCTCCCCCGGTAAGAGTTTGATAACGCGCTTGTGCCAATCGCGGAGTTCCTCTTTATTGAAAGCGTTGCCCAGCGAGAGCAGCGGTTTACGGTGCCTGATGATACCGAAGGCTTTTAATGGCTCCGCGCCGACCCGTTGAGTCGGTGAATCCGCCGTAACCAATGACGGGTGCTCTGTTTCGAGATGTTGCAACTCGCGGAGCAAAGCATCGTATTCCTCATCGGAAATTTCAGGCGCATCGAGGACATAATACAGATGGTTATGGTGGTTTATTTGGCGCCGCAACTCCAGCACCCGCTCATGAGCATGTAAGAAGTCTGTCATAGCTGTGATAATGTTATATCATAACTATTGTGGCAGTGGATACCTCCGTGTTCCTAGTATTCCTTTTGACCAAACCCTTTAACAATTACGCAAAAAATGCATCACCTTTACGTACATCTACGAATACCATTCACCATTCTATTACGGTCATAATGTTAAGCAAGCGCTGCCCTACTGGCTTGAGTTATATTCTCATTCCCTTCGGCTAGCAACAGAAATTTTTCGGTTTGGAGCAAGGGTGATGGCGGTTGAAAATAACATAACATTCGTGGTGCTTTCATTCGAAGGACCGGACAGGTATTCCCTGGCAGGCGGATTGGGCGCCCGGGCATCCAACATGTCGTTAAGCCTGGGACACAAATTTGACACTCACCTTTTCTTTGTGGGCGACCCCAAACAACAGGGACAGGAGACCGTGCCCGAGACCCGTCTGACGCTTCACCGCTGGTGCCAATGGATCAGTGAAAATTGCCCCAACGGCGTCTACCAGGGTGAGAACGAAAAGGTCGAAGACTTCAGTCGTTCGATACCACCATTCGTCATCGAAAATATAATCAAACCTGCATTAAGCCGGGATGACCGTGTGGTAATTCTCTCGGAAGAATGGCATACCGCTGAAACCGTTTGCCGCTTGAGTGAACAACTCCACGATCACGGACTCCGGGACAAAACAGATATCCTGTGGAACGCCAATAACACCTTCGGATTCGACCGAATCGATTGGACAAGGCTCACTGCCAATTCCACCATCACCACCGTCAGTCGGTATATGAAGCATGTTATGCGTGAAAAGGGTATCAATTCCCTGGTCATCCCCAATGGCATCCCGGAGGAATTGCTACGTGAAATTGATACCGGGGAATCCGCCAGATTAAGGTCGGAGGTTAAACGCGATGTGGTGATGACCAAGGTGGCTCGTTATGACCCGACCAAGGGCTGGAACGAAGCTGTCGAAGCGACGGCAAGACTTAAAAAACAAGGTAAAAAAGCGCTTCTCCTGGCCCGCGGTGGCATCGAGCCGTTCGGGGAAGAGGTCATCTACAATGCCCGCCACTCTGGCCTTAAGGTCAAAGATGCCTTCGCCGGCGGTTCTGGCACCGCTGAATGCTTGGATGCCATCGGGGAAGCTGCGGAAGATGCCGATGTGGTAAACATGAGGTTCCATTGTACCCCGAACCTATTGAAAGTCTTATACAACGCCTCGGACGCGGTGTTGGCTAACAGCCGGCATGAACCCTTTGGCCTCGTCGGTCTGGAAACCATGGCCGCCGGCGGGGTAGCGTTTACCGGAGGAACCGGTGAGGATTATGCTGTCCATCTGGACAACGCGGTTGTACTTGAATCCTGTGATCCCCTAGAAATTGAAGAATACGTCTCATATCTTGATAGGAACGAAACTCATGCGAATAAAATCCGCGCCGCCGCCAGGCAAACCGCCCAACGCTACACATGGGATGAAGTTCTTAAGGGGTTGGTGGGAAAGGTTTCCGGCGTTAAAGAACCAAGCATGACTTCATAGCAAAGTCAACAGTTTATCTGATTGCGGACGGTGGAGCGGGCGACGAGGCTCGAACTCGCGACAACCTGCTTGGAAGTTACTAGCTCAATATCAGCTCCCTATTTCTCAAAGCTGAGACAAACGTAATTCCAATGTCAAAACCACATGGTACAAAACGCTGTAGACCAACTAACTATCAACCATCTCGTCCCATTGGACTCGCTCCAATCCTTAGTCAAAGGATATCTCCTGAACTGTCGCTGTGAAAACAAATCCCCTAAAACCATTGAGGTCTATCAGATGGTTCTGGACAATCTAGTCTGGTTCTTTGAGCAACACAACTTCCCAACTCAGGTTCATCAAATCAATACCACACACATCAGAGAATTCCTTTGGTATTTGACCAGTGAAACCCACCGTTGGGATAGTTCCCACCCCTTAGCGTGTCGTAAGGCAAGTCCTAGCACCGTTCACATCTATTATCGTTCTATGAAAACATTCTTTAATTGGTTGAAAAGAGAAGACTTAATCTCAACCAACCCCTACAGCTTCATCAAACCACCTAAACAGGAAAAGAAGGTGATACAAGCTCTTGCCACAACCGAAATTCAGCGACTTTTTGAGGCGTGTGAGGGTAAAACCATGTACGATGTCAGGAATAAAGCAATACTCTCAGTGTTGCTTGATAGCGGATTGCGTATCTCTGAATTGACCAATCTCAAGTATGAAGACTTTGACCAAAC